>CANHUW010000080.1 GCA_947463975.1 Bacteroidota bacterium | reverse complement strand
GGGGCATTCAATAAAACATATTTATTTTTCTTAGCCTTTTTTACTGATTCAATTCTAAACAATAAACTTTCTAATATTAAGTTTGCCTCAGCACTCAGCGATTTTCTTTTAATTAAAACTGCTTGAGATTGTAAAATAGTTTCCGTTTCTTTTAACCCATTCATAAATAAGGTAGAGCCGCTACTTACTAAATCACAAACCACGTCTGCCAGCCCTATACCTGGCGCAATTTCGACACTTCCACTAATTTCATGTATCTCCGCTTTGACATTATTTCTATCCAAATAGTCCTGTACAATAACTGGATAGCTGGTGGCTATTTTCTTCCCTTCTAAAAATTGGGGACCAGTATATTGTTCATCTTTTCTTACTGCAAAACTCAATCTGCATTTCCCAAAACCTAATGAATAGGCAATAGCTACTTTTTTATTTTTCTCAAAAACCACATTCTCTCCCACAAATCCAATGTCAGCAACCCCGTCTTCCACATATTGAGGAATATCATCATCTCTTAAAAAAAATAACTCAATAGGGAAATTATTTGCTTCGGCTTTTAGTTTATTTACACCAGCCCCAATATCAATTCCACACTCTTTAAGAAGTCTCATAGAGTCTTCTTGCAATCTTCCGGATTTTTGAATGGCTAATTTTAATTTCATGTTGCTTAGTTATAAATTAAAAGGGCTTACTAGTTAGTAAGCCCTTTGGTTAAATATAGTATATACATACCTACATCCCAGCTTACCTTTTGGAGAGCAAATGATGGTGGTAGATATGATTGTTTAAGTTCATGCCGCAAATTTACACCCCTTTTATAAATTATGCAACAAAAAACAAGGTTTTTGTATAAATTGTAGATCATAATATGACAAACCCACACATCTAAATACACAGATTTATGAGATTACTCCCATTTAGTTTAATTATTTGTATTGTTTCTGTAAGCTTTTGTGCTCAAAAAGAATCCCCTGCACCTCCTATTGCTGAAGTTACAACTCCCACTCCACCACCCACATCCACTACTCCTACTCCAACCACTGATACAACAAGAAAACTAGTTTGGTCTGATGAGTTTAGTAAAGATGGTGCACCAGATTCGACAAAGTGGGCTTATAATATTGGCACTGGCTCTAATGGTTGGGGCAATAACGAGGCACAATATTATACCAACGATTTGACCAATGCAAGGATTGAAAATGGCAAATTAGTAATTGAAGCAAGAAAAGAAAACAAAGGAGGCAAGTCCTATACTTCAGCTAGATTAATCACCTTAGGAAAAACAACCTGGACCTATGGAAGAATTGAAGTAAGAGCGAAAATTCCAAAAGGTTATGGAACTTGGCCAGCAATTTGGATGTTAGGAGAGAATATCAATTCAGTTGGATGGCCTGCCTGTGGCGAAATTGATATTATGGAACATGTTGGTAAAGATCAAGATGTCATGTTTTGGTCAACACATTCCAAAAAACTAAACTGGACATTAGGAACACAACAAACATTTAGTACAAGAGTTAACGGAATAGCCAATGATTTTCGTCTATTTAAATTAGATTGGACTAAAGAGCGTTTGCAATTTTATATTGATGATATTTTATATTTTACCGTCAATAATGATGGAAGAGGAGTTGATTTTTACCCATTTGTAGCACCTCAATACTTACTAATGAATTTGGCGATTGGCGGAAACTTCGGAGGTACCACCATTGACGATTCTATTTTTCCTGTAAGAATGGAAGTAGACTATGTTAGAGTATACCAATAGATATATGCGCTGTTTATACCAAAAAATATGCTTTGGCTGTTCGATACTGCTTTCAATGAACTGTTTTGCACAAGATGCTAATTTACTCATTGGCACCTATACGCAAAAAGGAAGTAAAGGAATCTATGTGTACCATTTTGACACAACTTCAGGAAAAGCGACCGAATTAAGCCACACCAACAAAGTATCTAATCCTTCATTCTTAGCCATTACTAAAGATAAAAAAAATGTATACGCTGTAAATGAAGATATAGAAGGCGGGGTAAGTAGTTTTAGTTTTAAAAATAATACCCTACATCTATTACAACAGCTTTCAAGTAAAGGAGCGCATCCATGTTACATTTCTATAAGTCCCGATCAAAAAAATATTTTTGTAGCCAATTATAGCGGTGGAAACATTACGCAGTTTTATAAATTCGCAGATGGCAGATTATCCAATGCTCGTCAAATGATACAACACCAAGGTTCAAGTATCAATAAAGCAAGACAAGAAAAAGCGCACGTACACGGAGCATTTTTTAGTCCTGATGGAAATTATTTGTTTACCCCAGATTTAGGAATGGATCAAATAACTGCTTATCCATATAAAGCAAATGCTAACCCAGTTTTACAATCAGACAAAAAAATTATATTCAATACATCTCCAGGTTCAGGGCCAAGGCATATTAGTTTTTCTAAAAACGGCAAACTCGTTTATGTGATTGAAGAATTAACAGGAAATGTCTCTGTATATCAATTTCAAAAAGGCATCTCCAAAAAAATTCAAACCATTGCTACCCACCCTTCCGATTTCAAAGGGCCAGCAGGAAGTGCAGATATTCATGTTTCCCCAAATGAAAAATTCTTATATGTATCCAATCGCGGTAACGAAAATAATATTGTAAAATTAACGCTGCTTGAAAGCGGATTAATTCACACACAAAAAATCAACTACTTTTCTTCAAAAGGAGTAAAGCCTAGAAATTTTACCATCAGTAAAGATGGAAAATGGTTATTGGTAGCCAATCAAGACACAGATAATATTATAGTATATAAAATCAATCCAGAGAATGGAGATTTAATTGATACAGGACAACAAATAAAAGTTTCTATGCCTGTTTGCTTAGTACTATTTTAAAATGTATCAAACCATACAGCTTTATTAGATGCACCTTCCGGATTCATATAATTAATGAATAATTCTTCTCCTACCGATACATCCCTAATAGTAGTAACCGTAATAGTTTGATGTTCGAAATCCATTTGATACGCACAATTTGGTTCAGCGACATGATTATAAATTGAAATATATCCTAAAGCTACAGCCGCTCCTTTATTATCTTCCCCCCATTCAAAAATATAATCATATAATAAGGTCTTCTCTACATGGGCCCTTTCTTCAGGATTCAAAACTATCACTGGGGCAATTTCAATGATGGTGCCCTTTTCAATTTTTTCAGTAGTAAATACGCCTCTACCTCTGTTAGAAGATGAAGCGATTGTTAAGAATGGAAGAATCATGCCATAAATATAGGGCATCCCTGGGATTTTTATTAACTTGCAGCCATGTCTGAAGTAGTAGAAATAGAAAAGGATGAAATTAACTTATCAGAAGTATTCTCGGAGATCTTATCCAAGAATGACAGTCGTCTATTGAA
The DNA here is from genome assembly GCA_947463975.1 of Bacteroidota bacterium. Taxonomy (GTDB): domain Bacteria; phylum Bacteroidota; class Bacteroidia; order Chitinophagales; family Chitinophagaceae; genus Sediminibacterium. Next base: position 3,893 of record CANHUW010000080.1, on the reverse strand, counting down.
GGAATTCTTAGATGAGCAGAATATTAGTGATGTGGTAGAACTGGTGAATGAATTCCCAGAACAAGAAGCCAATATCATTGATCATATGACTGTGCACAGAGCGGTAAGTGTTTTCAAAATTTTAGACATCAATCAACAAAAAGATATCATTAAAGAATTGCCTGCTCGTAAAACAGCAAAAATCTTGAATGAGCTCCCTCCTGATGATAGAACAGACTTTTTAGAAGAATTACCAAAGGCTGCTATAAGAGATTTAATCAAATTGTTAGATCCTGAAGAAAGAAAAATCACATTGTCTTTATTAGGGTATCCAGAAGATAGTGTGGGCCGATTGATGACACCAGACTATGTGTATGTTCATCCTCATTATTCAGTTGCCCAAGTATTAGATAATATTCGAAAGTACGGTAAGAATTCAGAAACGATTGATGTTATTTATATCATTGATGAACATGGACATTTAGTGGATGATATAAGAATTAGAGATTTACTTTTAGCAAAACCCGAGGATATTGTTGGAGAAATTATTGATGGTAGATACGTTGCATTAAATGTATACGACGATCAAGAACAAGCTAGTCAGGTATTCAAAATGAATAATAGAACTGCGATTCCTGTTGTGGATGATAATGATATTTTATTAGGTATTGTAACCATCGACGATATCTTATGGGTAACGAATGAAGAGTTCTCAGAAGATATGCAAAAAATGGGGGGTACCGAAGCATTGAATGAGCCTTATTTAGATATTTCTATCTTTAATTTATTCAAGAAACGTATTACCTGGTTAGTGGTTTTATTTTTTGGAGAAATGCTAACAGCAACTGCTATGGGTTATTTTGAAGGTGAATTATCTAAAGTATTGGTTTTAGCAACTTTTATCCCATTGATTTTATCTAGTGGTGGCAATACTGGATCACAAGCCTCTACATTAATTATTCAAGCCATGTCTGTAGGTGAAATTACCATTGAAGATTGGTGGAAAATTTTAAGAAGAGAGATTTTGAGTGGTTTATTATTAGGAATTGTGTTGGGTATTATCGGATTTTTTAGAGTTGCTGCTTGGCATATGATTGCTCCTGGATTTTATGGAGAACACTGGATGTTAATTGCTACAACGATCGGATTCACTTTAGTCGGTGTGGTGATTTGGGGAACCATCACAGGATCTATGTTACCTATATTACTAAAGAGACTCGGTGCCGATCCTGCAGTTTCATCTGCACCTTTTGTTGCAACACTAGTAGATGTTACCGCTATTCTAATTTATTTTGGACTAGCATTCTATTTCTTACAAGGAACCCTGCTTTAATTGATTCAATAGATTTTCTTTAATCTTTTCTTGCCATTCTTTTTTCAAGATGCTCAATACGATGGAGTCTCTTCTTCCACCATTTGGTTTTGGTAAATGATTCCTTAAAACACCTTCAATGGTGCAGCCAATTTTTTGCATTGCTGCAATACTTCTTTTATTATCATTGTCTGCCCTAAATTCTACCCTTTCAAAACCCAATTGCTCCAATGCAAATTGTAATAATAAATATTTGCAATGCAAATTTATCCCAGAACCCCAAGTTGGTTTTGCATACCATGTATAGCCTAATTGAGTAGACTGATATTGTATCTGGATATCATAAAATCTAGTACACCCCACAAAGGATTGTGTTAATTTGTCAAAGACTATAAATGCATATGCTGTGCCTGTATTTCTTGCTTCAATTGCTGATGCGAAATACTTTTTTAAGTCATCCTGGTTTTGAATTGCCACAAGGGAGTATTGCCATATTTCAGGAGAATGGGAAGGTAATTCTTTAAAATACATCCAGTCTTCTTCCTTAACAGGCCTTAATAGAACACGTTCATCTTCTAAAATATATTCTTTATGTGGATCAAAAGATTCGAAACCTAACATACATTAAAAATTTAATGTTTATTTTTGCTTAAATTATAGATTAATACCCAAATTATCAAAATATGTGCGGAATTGTAGGTTATATAGGACATAGAGAGGCTTACCCAATTGTATTAAAAGGCTTAAAGCGTTTAGAATATCGTGGTTATGATAGTACAGGCGTTGCTATTATTCAAGAGGGCGCACTACAAGTACATAAGAAAAAAGGAAAAGTTGCCGAATTAGAAGAAGCTGTGGTGGGTAAAAATATGCATTCCAATATTTGTATTGGACATACCCGTTGGGCAACCCATGGTGAACCTTCTGATAGAAATGCACATCCTCACTTATCTAATAATGGCAGGTTAGCCATGTTGCATAATGGAATCATAGAGAACTATGCACAAATCAAAACTGAATTAACTAATAAAGGATATACTTTTAAGAGTGATACAGATACAGAAGTCTTGTTGAATTTTATTCAAGATATCCAAGACAATAATAATAGTAGTTTAGAAGAAGCATTAAGAATTGCGTTAAAGAGAATTGTTGGCGCATATTGTATTTTATTAATAGACCAAGCAGACCCGGAAACCATTATCGCTGCAAGAAAAGGAAGCCCATTGGTAATTGGTATTGGGAAAGATGAGCACTTTTTAGCAAGTGACGCCTCTCCTATTATTGAATACACCAAAGAGGTAGTGTATGTGAATGATTATGAAATCGCGATTGTTAAAAAAGATGAATTAATCTTAAAGAATTTAGGGAACGAAAAGCAAACTCCTTTTATACAAAAATTAGATATGGAATTAGCTGCCATTGAAAAAGGTGGCTACGACCATTTTATGTTAAAAGAAGTATTTGAGCAACCTGCTACTATTTTTGATTGTTTAAGAGGAAGATTATTACAAGAACAACAACAAATAGTGATGGCGGGCATAGACAATCACTTAGAAGCATTAACCAAGGCATCTAGAATTATGATAGTTGCTTGTGGCACTAGCTGGCATGCGGGCTTAGTTGCTGAATATATGATTGAAGAATTATGTCGTATCCCGGTAGAAGTAGAATACGCATCTGAATTTAGATATAGAAACCCGGTAATTCATCCAGGTGATGTAATCATTGCCATCTCTCAAAGTGGCGAAACAGCAGATACCTTAGTAGCATTAGAAAGTGCAAAAGAAAAAGGCGCTTTTATTTTTGGCGTTGTGAATGCAGTGGGAAGCAGTATCGCTAGATTATCTCATGCGGGCGCTTATACACATGCTGGACCAGAAATAGGTGTAGCCAGTACAAAAGCATTTACGGGACAATTAGCTGTGTTGACGATGATGGCATTGAAAATCGCAAAAGCAAAAGGCAGTATCTCAGAAGAAAGGTATGTTCACTTATTAAATGAATTAGCTTCTGTTCCTGAAAAAGTAAAAGAAATTTTAGCCGACACAACTGTAATAGAAAAAATTGCCAAAAAATTTAAAGACGCTTCTGATTTCTTGTATTTGGGTAGAGGATATAATTTTCCTATTGCATTAGAAGGTGCTTTGAAATTAAAAGAGATCACTTATATCCATGCAGAAGGCTATCCCGCTGCAGAAATGAAGCATGGACCAATTGCATTGGTGGATGAAAAATTACCAGTCGTATTTGTTGCAACAAAAGATATGTACTACGAAAAAGTAGTTTCCAATATTCAAGAAATTAAAGCAAGAAAAGGACAGGTAATTGCAGTGGCAACTATTGGAGATACTGTTTTACCAACCATGTCTGAGGATATCATGTTTGTGCCTGAGATAGACGAAGTGATTGCACCTCTTTTAAGTGTAATTCCCTTACAATTATTAAGTTACTACGTTGGAGTAGCAAAAGGTATTGATGTAGATAAGCCAAGAAATCTTGCTAAATCCGTTACGGTGGAATAGTTACTTTTTTTTAGGCGCTGCGAATCCACTTTTTGCAAGATCATCAAATAATTTTTGAACGCTTGCAATACCATTAGCAT
>CANHUW010000079.1 GCA_947463975.1 Bacteroidota bacterium | reverse complement strand
GTCTAAATGATAGTGTTGATAAGGTTTTAAACGAATATCAAAGTCAACAGCATCTTTTATAAAGGGTGCCTTATTTCTATTTAATGCCATGATTTATGATTTGCTATAGTAGTATAATGTGTTTCGATTTTGCTCCGCAAAAATTGTACGAGCAGTGGTCTGAATAGCTGAAGGTGTAACAGCTTGGTATTTTGCTAATTCCGTATTCATTAATTGAGCATCTCCTAATAATTCATAAAAAGCTAAACTATGTGCTCTATTCATTATACTCATATCTTCAAAACAAATAATACTCTCTGTTTTATTAATTACTTTTTGTACTTCTTTTTCTTCTAATAATTCATCGGTTAATTTAGCTACTTCTTCAAGTACTGCTTTTTCTGCAACAGACATACTAATGCCTTTCACTAGTTTTCCTTCAATCACTAATAAACCTGGGTCAATGGTGCCAAAATGATAACAATCTATACTAGAAAAAATTTGTTTTTTCTTAATCAACTCTTCATACAATCTTGCACTTGCCCCACCGCCCAACACTTCTGTAATTAGATCAGTAGCATGATAACTTGCATCAAATCTTCCTCCCATATGCCATGTCATCATCAACATGTCCATCGGAACATCGGCACGCACATCTAATGACTTGTTTTTTTCTTGCTGAGGTTCTACTGGTAAATTTCTATGATATGGCTTACCAGCTTCAATAGGACCGAACCATTTTTCTGCCAATACTTTCACTTGATCCGTAGTGACATTTCCAGTAACCACAAGAATGGCATTATTGGGTCTATAAAATTGAAAGAAAAAATCTTTTACTTCTTGCATCGTTGCTTGCTCCACATGTTCCAAAGAAGCACCAATCGTCATCCATTGATAGGGATGTTTGGTATACGCCAAATTGCGCATCTTGTGCCATGCATCACCATAAGGTTTATTGATATAATGTTCTTTAAACTCTTCACAAACTACTTTTCTTTGTACTTCTAAACTTTTCTCACTAAATGCCAACGAGAGCATTCTATCACTTTCTAGCCAAAAAGCAGTTTCAATATTTTCTGCAGGTAATTGGCAATAGTAATTGGTTAAATCATTGGTAGTGTATGCATTGTTTTCTCCTCCGGCTCTTTGCAAGGGCTCATCATATTCTGGTATGTGTATACTACCTCCAAACATAAGGTGTTCAAATAAGTGCGCAAAGCCAGTTTTGTGGGGGTTTTCATCCTTAGATCCCACATTATATAAAACATTAACTACGGCCATTGGCGTACTGGTATCTTGGTGCACCAAAACCTTCAATCCATTGTCTAATGTAAAACGATCAAATTGTATCATAGAAAGACAAAATTAGTCAAATCATTGTATACTAGATATATTAACTTTGCACTCTAATATTAAAGGATATGCAATTGGATGTTTTATATCAAAAGGCCTTGAACTTTGAGTACCTGACAAAAGAAGAGGGAATGTTTTTATTTGAACATGCCCCTTTAGCCGAGTTGACTTATGTTGCCAACGAGTTGAGAAAAAAACAAGTACCTCATGGAAAAGTAACTTGGCAAATTGATAGAAACTTAAACACAACCAATGTTTGCATAGCCAATTGTAAATTCTGTAATTTTTATAGAATACCAGGTCATCCAGAATCCTATATCACAGACATGGATACCTACCGCAAAAAAATTAAAGAGACCATTGAATGGGGAGGGGATCAATTATTGTTACAGGGTGGTCATCATCCAGAATTAGGTTTAGATTTTTATGCAAACTTATTTAAACAAATCAAGTCTGAATTTCCAACTATTAAATTACACACATTAGGACCACCAGAAATTGCACATATTGCCAAATTAGGTGGACATACTCATACACATGTTTTAAAAACATTACAAGAAGCAGGCATGGATTCCTTACCAGGTGCGGGCGCAGAGATTTTAGTAGATAGAGTAAGAAGATTGGTATCTAATGGAAAATGTGGCGCAGATGAGTGGTTAGAAGTAATGGCTGCAGCACATCAATTACATATCACTTCAAGTGCCACCATGATGTTTGGCCATGTAGAAACTTTGGAAGAAAGATTTATACATTTAGTAAGAATCAGAGAAACCCAAGATAGAAAACCAAAAGATGCAAACGGATTCTTGGCATTCATCCCATGGACTTTCCAGGATGTAGATACTTTGTTGACTAAAATTAGAGGAGTTCATAACCTCACTACTACGGAAGAATACATTAGAATGATTGCCATTAGCAGAATCATGCTGCCTAATATTAAAAATATCCAGGCAAGCTGGCTTACGGTTGGAAAAGCTACCGCACAGATATGCTTGGAAGCTGGCGCAAACGATTTTGGAAGTATCATGTTAGAAGAAAACGTGGTAAGTGCTGCTGGGGCTCCTCATCGATTTACCTATAAAACCATCCAAGAAGCCATTAAAGAAGCTGGTTTTGAGCCACAATTGAGAAATCAGCATTATGAATGGAGAGCACTTCCTCAAAATATCCAAGAACAGGTAATTAATTACTAATTCATTGTAACATATTGGAGCTGGAAGCGTTCTATAAACAAAATATCCTTATTTCGAAGAATGACTGATATAGCTTACAATAACGCAGTGGACCAATACGCAGACGGCGTTTACCGTTTTATTGTCAAAAATATCCAGCATGAAGAGGACGCCAGGGATATTGTCCAAACGTCTTTCGAAAAACTTTGGGTGAATAGGGATACAGTAGATCCATTGAAAGTAAAGTCTTATTTGTTTACCATTGCCTATCATCAAATGATTGATCATATTCGTAAGGTAAAAAAATATACGATGACTGACATATATGAGACTACTGCCATAGATCCAGTCTATCAACCACAACACGAATTAAGACAAACCATTTTAAAAGCGATACACGAATTAAACCCTACACAAAAGAGTTTAATACTTTTAAAAGATTACGAAGGATATAATTATCAAGAAATAGGCGAGATCATGAATTTAAGTGAGAGTCAGGTAAAAGTATATATACATAGAGCTAGACTACAGTTAAAAGATAAATTAAGTCACTTACAAAAAGCAAGCGCTTAAATGGAATTGAATCAAGATAACTACGAAAATGATTTATTGTTGTATATCGACAATGAATTAACTGCTTCTGAAAAAGCAGCAGTAGCGTTATTGCTTGCATCCAATCCAAAACTAGCTCAGGAACTAAAAGCATTACAGGAAGTTCAATTAAAGCCTGAATTTGTTGAATTTACAGACAAATCTAGTTTGTACAGATTTGATGAAATGAATGCAACACTGGATCCAACATTTAAAAAAACTTTATACAAAAGCAGTTCGAATAATGCGAAGCTAATAGATATTAAAAAAATATATTGGGCAACTGGATCTATAGCTGCAATTAGTTTGAGTATATTCTTTGGTGTTAATACATTATTGAATCAGCCAAAACTTCAACAAGCGGAATTAGTAACTAGCATTGCGCCGGTAAAAAATAATGTACCAGACAACCTGACTAATATTTTAAAACCTATTGAAAAAACGCAGATCTTAAGCGAGAATCATCCGCAAAGCATACCACAAAACACAGTTCGAAACATACCTCAAAGCAATCAAATAATTGCCAATGCAACACTGCCAATTATCGCTAGTGTTACAAACAATGATCAGTCTATCTTATCTAAAGAAACTTTGAATGCTGATCAAACACCAACTATGGTGGAATCCAGCGCAATTACTGTTGATAATACCACAATGAATAGTACTATTGCAGTGGAGCAAAAAATAGAAAAAGAAATTTTTGAAGAAATTAATACCGAAGACAACGATCGTGTTATATATATTAGTAATATTGAATTAGACGGTGATAAGTTTAGAGGAATTACCAGAAGACTTAATGCCCTATTCAAAAGAAATAAATCAGAGAAAAATAAATAATAAAGTAGTATGAAAAAATTAATCTTACCATTATTAAGCATTTTAATATCAAGCAGCTTATTGGCTCAAAAAGATACATTGGTTGCGATGAATCAAGATACCATTAAAATTGGCAGTTTTTTGATCATTAAATCTCAAGATCAAAGTGCAAAAAAAGATTGGCAAACAATGATTGACAGAGGTGATTTTAGAAATACCCAAATCAAAATTGAAAGAATCAAAACAAGAAAAAAAGAAGTGAATACAAAATGGTTCACTTTAGATATAGGTTTTGCTAACTATTTGGATGCATCAAGTTATAAATGGCAGCCTCAATTTACCAACCCTGCTATTGGGCCAGCTTTAACTGCAAAAAGTTTTCAATTGAACAATGGAAAATCAAGCAATGTGAACTTGTGGATCGTACAACAAAAATACCAACTAAAGGAAAATTGGTATGTAAAGTATGGCTTAAGTGTGAACATGTATAATTTCAGATTTGAACAACCTATTAGTTACAGGAACACTGGCGCATCTTATGTATACTTAGATAGTAAAACATTTAAAAAAGATAAACTATATACCAGTTATCTAACAGTACCGATATTATTAAACTACAGTTCTCCTAAAAAAGGGTTTACTATTGGAGGTGGCTTAAGTGTGGGATATTTAATGAATTCAAAAAACAAGCAAATTGACGGTAAAAAACAAAAATACAATGGCAATTTCAACTTGAACGATTTTCAAGTGGCTGGTATTGGAGAGTTAGGCATTGGCAATGTTAAATTATATACTTCCGTTAGTTTAACGAATTTGTATGACAGCAAATTATCAAAGCAATTTAATTACCCATTTGCAATAGGCCTTCGTTTTGGTAAATTCTAGTATGTAATAATTGAATTAAAAAATGAAAAAATACTTCTTACTAATTAATACATTCCTGATTTTTGCGACCGCTTATTCACAAGACACTATAAGGGTAGGTAATTTAGTTATAGTAAAGCCGGTAAATGATAGTGTAAGGGTAGAAAGATATACTCCTAGAAAGAGGCCAAATATTAGTTTCACAAAAAATAGAAAGTTCAATAATATTGATAACAGAACAAGTTATTTTGATTGGGACTTTGGTTTTGCTAATTATATTGACAATTCACCATCAGCAGATCCTTTTCCCAATTTATATTCAGGTAGCTTGGAACTCAATCATTTGAAATCAAGCAATGTGAATCTTTGGTTTGCACAACAAAGAGTTAAGCTTATCAAAAATTTTGCAAGCTTACAATATGGCGTGGGATTAGAAATGTTCAATTTTAGATTTGAACAAAATATTAGTTTCAGAGATGATCTAGCAAATAAAATCAAATTTGACAATATCAATTTTAGTAAAAATAAATTGTTTGTAAAATACCTAACTGTACCAGTGAAGATAAATTTTAATTTAACACCTGGCGCAAGAAGACCTATACACGCAAGCCTTGGCATGTCAGCAGGTTATTTATTAAAAGCAAAAAATAAACAAATTAGTACCGAAAGAGGAAAAGAAAAATACAATGGCACATTCAATTTAAACAATTGGAGAATAGCTACCATTGGAGAATTAGGTTTTGGAGACTTTACATTATACGGGTCGTACAGTCGAACCAACTTGTTTAATGATCAACAAAATGCTTTTCAATTGAACCCTATTGCTATTGGCATTAAACTAAGCGACCTTTAGTATAAAACTTAAATTAACTCCTGCCCTCCAAAATAAGGCTTCAAAACCTCAGGCAAAGCAATACCATTTGCGGTTTGATAGTTCTCTACAATGGCTGCAAATATTCTTGGTAATGCTAAAGAGCTTCCGTTCAAAGAATGTGTAAAATGAATTTTTCCATTGGCATCTTTAAATCTACATTTCATTCTATAGGTTTGATAGTTCATGAAATTAGATACGCTACTTACCTCCAACCATTTTTCCTGAGCAGCACTATACACTTCAAAGTCGTATGTAATAGCAGATGCAAATCCCATATCACCACCGCATAATCTTAAAATTCTATACGGCAAACCAAGACTCACTAAAAGTTTTTCTACATGCGCTACCATCTCCTCTAAAACAGTTTCACTTTTATCTGGATGTACAATTTGTATAATCTCTACTTTTTCAAATTGATGTACTCTATTCAATCCTCTCACTTCCTTCCCAAAACTTCCGGCCTCTCTTCTAAAACAAGGAGAGTAAGCAGTCATCATCACCGGCAAATCCGTTTCTTTTAAAATGGTATCTCGAAATACATTGGTAACAGGCACTTCTGCGGTAGGAATCAAATAATAATCATCTTCTGTTGCATGATACATCTGACCTTCTTTATCAGGTAATTGACCAGTTGCAAAAGCAGAAGCTGCATTCACCATAAAAGGAGGCAAGTATTCTGTATATCCTGCGGCGGTATTAAAATCTAAAAAATATTGCACCAGTGCTCTTTGAAATTTAGCGCCTTTACCTATATATAAAGGAAACCCACTACCAGTGATTTTAGCCCCTGTTTCAAAATCAACCAAATGGTATTGCTTGATCAAATCCCAATGCGCTTTAGCTCCCTCCGTTAAACTTGGGACAACCCCTCCGGTTCTAACTACTTCATTTTCTTCTGGCGTTTTACCATTAGGCACTAAAGGATGGGGTAAATTAGGAAGTTGTACAATCGTTTGTTGCAAGCTTGCCTCTACTTCAGTCATCTTGGTTTTTAATGGATCCAACTGTGCTTTCCATCCTGCTACTTCTTGCTTGATGGCTTCTGCCTTGTCTTTCTCTCCCTTAGCCATTAAAGCTCCAATTTCTTTGGAAGCCGCGTTTACCTTAGACTGTAAATCATCAAAACCTGCTTGTAAAGCCTTTCTTTCGTCGTCTAAAGCAATCACCGTGTCCACCAAACCAAGCTGAGGAAAATGCTTTACCCCTAATCGTTGTTTGGCTAAATCGGTGTTTTCACGCAAATAACTAACCTGTAACATGATAAAAATATTTCGGCAAAGATAATCAAACCATTTTACAACGCTGAGATATACCCTACCTTTGCCAAATAAATAGAAAAAAGGACATGGCAACCATAGCAGATGATTTTCAGTCAAGATGGTGGGATTTGGAGCGAAAACTAATGGAGCGATTTGGTAAGAAACCGGATGTAGAAGCGATCTTGTTTTTAATAGGATTACAAGAAATTGGCTTATCACAAGAAAAAATAAGCAAAGAGCAAAAGCAAGACTTGATGCATGTCGCTATATGTACCATACTATCCAGCAGTGGTTATTATATTGTAGAGGGAAAGGACCAAGAGGGTTGGCCTCATTTCAAACAGCTTCAAAACCTACCCATAATGAATATGATAGAGCAGGAAGCCTTTTTGAAAGACCATATTTTACTCTATTTTGATAACAATCAGTTCTAGTAGATTGTTTTTTCAGTGATTTTTACCAATCTTT
>CANHUW010000078.1 GCA_947463975.1 Bacteroidota bacterium | reverse complement strand
TTAATGCCCTTAGCTACTCCAGCAGTAGATACAGTAATGCGTCTTGGACTCATTCCCAAACCTTCTGGTGATGTAATACGTTCAATAGCTGCTAAGACATTTTTATAATTCAATAAAGGTTCACCCATGCCCATAAAAACTATATTACTCAAATTGGCATCATAGGTTTTTTCGGTTTGTTGTTTGATCATTACTACTTGATCATAAATCTCATCAAAGCTTAAATTTCTTTTACGCTCCATATATCCGGTAGCGCAAAATTTACAACTTAAGCTACAACCTATTTGAGATGACACGCAAGCTGTTTTTCTTTCCGTAGTAGGAATCAAAACCCCTTCAATCATATGATCATCAAAAGTTCTAAATCTGGTTTTTAGGGTTCCATCCTCACTTAATTGAGTGGCGTCTAAGCTAAGTGCAGGCAGGGTAAATTGCTCTACTAATTTCTGGCGCAAGGCCTTGCTTAAATTACTCATGTCGTCAAAACTATGGGCATGTTTTTGCCATAGCCATTCTTGAATTTGCTTAACTCTGTAAGAGGGCTCACCCGCTTCTTGTATAAATCGTTCAATATCAGCTACTTGTGCATGTCTGATATTGGGTCTCATCTTGTCCATACTGCAAAGATACTTGTAAAGCTTTGTTTGTATTTATTTATTTCTTTTGCCGATTTGCTAATTGTTTCTAAATTCAAGTTCTAAATCAATTAAAAAAGGCCATTATGAAAAAAGTTTTATTCTTAGCTATGTTATGTATGAGTGCGATTTTTACGGTAAGCGCACAAGAGAGTCCATTAAAAGCTTATTTAGGTAAATATGTATTTGCTGCTGGTAGTCCAGTTGCTGAAGTGACAATTACTTTAGAAGATAGTTCTTTAATGATCAATTCTGCAATGGGTTCAACTGCTATTGAAAAGAAAAGTGTAGATACTTTTTACTTAGCACAATATGATGCAAGTGTTATTTTTAAGAGAGGTGCCGACAAATCAGTAACAGAAGTTGCCATTATTGTTCAAGGAATGGAATTAGTGGGTAAAAAAGAAACAGCTGCTGCGCCAGGTTCGTCTAATGAATTAAAGAAAGAAGAATTGTTCGAAATTATTTGGGCAGAAAAACAAAACAGATAAATCTAGTCGAAGTAAGTTTTTAATGCTTCGAAACTGATGGTGTTTTGTTGGCCTGTTGCTAAGTTTTTTACGGTGCATTGTGAGGCCGCTAATTCTTCCGATCCAATGATCACAATTTGAGGAATATTTTTTTTCTCAGCATATTTAAATTGCTTGTCAAATTTGCTCTTTTCAGGGTACATTTCACAAGCAATTTTTTTATTTCTTAATTGCATCATTTGCAAATATGCCGATGCAGCTTCTTGCTCTCCTAGATTAAAAAACAATACTTGCGTTCCCGCTTCTATAGTGCTAGGAAATAATTGTTTTTCTTCTAACACATCAAAAATTCTATCCACCCCAAAACTAATTCCAACTCCAGGAACATTGTTCACGCCAAACAATCCGGTTAAGTCATCATATCTTCCTCCGCCGCCAATACTGCCCATTTGAGCGTCATTCGCTTTTACTTCAAAAATTATTCCAGTGTAATAATTTAATCCTCTTGCTAAGGTAAAATCTGCTTCAATAAAAGAAGCCATGCCAGTTGCTTGATGATAATTCAACACAAAATTAATCTCTTCAATACCCTTAGTTGCACTTTCATTACCTGCTAATAGTTGTGCTAGTTTGGTTAATTTTTCTTGATTCGTTCCACTAATAGTTAAGTAGGTATGAATGGTGTTTTGTTGCGCTTCATTAAACCCTTTTGCACTTAATTCTTCTTGCACTTTTTCCCATCCAATTTTATCCAATTTATCTATAGCAATAGTTAAGTCAATTAATTTTTCTTCACCACCACATACCTGTGCTAATGCTAATAATATTTTTCTATTATTTACTTTTATGGTTACGGGTAATTGTAATGCTTTAAATGCACTTACATAAATTGACACAAGATCAACTTCGTTGATTAAACTTTCACTACCCACAATATCTGCATCACATTGATAGAACTCTCTGTATCTTCCTTTTTGTGGTCTATCAGCTCTCCAAACAGGTTGCATCTGATATCTCTTAAAAGGAAAGGTTAATGAACCATGATGCATGGCAACATATCTTGCAAAAGGAATAGTTAAATCATAACGAAGTGCTCTTTCGGTAATGGTGGAGGTAGATTTCCCAAGTAATATTTTTTCAAAACCTTCTTTGGTTTGGATTTCTTTCTGAGGATTGTCTAATCCGTTGTTCAAAATTTTAAATATTAACTTATCGCCTTCTTCTCCATACTTGCCCATTAAAGTATCCAAGTTCTCCATAGCAGGAGTTTCTAATGGCTGAAATCCAAAAGTTTCAAATACATGCTTAATGGTGTTTAAAATGTATTGACGCTTGTGCACTGTTGCAGCATTAAAATCTCTTGTGCCCTGAGGAATGGAAGGTTTACTCATTCAGTTAATATTTGGGTGTAAAGATAATTGTTTAAATTGCTTTCCTAAAATGTAATAAAGATGGATACAAGAGAGCAATCTGAGCGTTCCTATCGATTTTTCAGAAAAATATACGATTTCACCATGGCTACTTTAATCTTGGGCTCGGCTGTTTTGATGTTGGGAGCCAAGTGGTTTAACATAGAACAGATTATGAATATAGATGCTGAATTTAGAATGATCTTTGGAGTAATGTGTTTATTATACGGTGGATTTAGATTGTTTAGAGGATTCAAACAAGACTACTAATTTTTCAATCTTTATAATGAAAATTTTAATGAAACTGTTTACTGTGGCAGCTTTGCTGCTTGTGCTGATAGCTTGTAATAACCAACAAAAACAAGCTGCTGTGGATACCCCTAACGAGGGAACTATTCATATTTCTGTAGAACAAAGTTTTAAACCTTTTATTGATGAACAACTAAAAGTATTTGCTTCTAGTTATCCAAAAGCCAATATTATAGTACACTATAAATCTGAAATTGAGTGTATGAAGGATTTAGTGGAGGATAGTACTAGAATGGTGATTGTCACAAGAGGATTGGATAAAAAAGAGCAGGAGGGTTTTAAAACACAATTAGGTTTTAACCCCACTTTTGGTATTTTGGCTTACAATGCAGTGGCAGTGATTGTACATCAGCAAGCCAAGGATACGGTTTTTACCATGCAAGACCTTCAAGACTATTTAGTGGGTAGAAAAGAGGGTAAAGTGGTGATGGATGGTAATAATTTGACGGGGGTAATTAGATTCATAAAAGACAGTTTGGCCAAGAATAATACATTAGGAAAAAATGTAATGGCAGCAGCCGGAAGTGAGGCGGTGATTGAATATGTAGCGGCCCATCCAGAGGCCATTGGTTTTGTGGGGATGAACTGGATTGCGGATACCTATGACCAAAAACAGGCTGCATTTAGAGAAAAAGTGAAGACTGGGCTAGTAGAATGTACGCTTTGTATCGAAAAAGGGTACTTTTCTCACCCATCTCCTTCTACCATTAGCAAGGGTCAATATTCGCTTTCCTTACCCATTTATTTTATTCTAAAAGAAAATGCTCCTGGTTTGGGTTCTGGATTCTTAAACTTCATGAGTTTAGAAAGGGGGCAGTTGATCTTTAAAAGGTCTTTCTTGGTCCCCGCTAAAATGAGTTTCAAAGAAAGAAAGGGCTTGCTCTAAATACTAACAGATTTTAGCGTTTTTAATAAAAAATTAATAGAATTCTTGCAAAAAAATTAATATTTTTAGCTTTCTCTATAAGAGTATTTGTTTTTAAACTGAAAAAAAGAAACTGATGAAAAAAGTGGTTGTATTAATGATGAGTGCTGCATTGGTAGTTACAGGTTTGAATGCTCAAGTGCCTGTGTCTCCATTAGCAGAAGGTGTGAAAATGTTGAACTATGAAAAAAACAAATCTGCTTTGACTTTTTTCAAAGAAGCATTAGATAAAAATCCAGGTGATCCAGAAACTACTTTCTGGTATGGCCAAGCGCTTTTATCTCAAAACTATAATGGTGTATCTACTCCGGAATCTATTCAACAAGCTAAAACCCTTTACCAACAAGCTTTACAAGCTAAGGGAAACGATGCTTGGTTATTAGTGGGTATGGCACATATTCAATCTTTGGAAGGGGTTGATGACAATGCAGTGAAACAAAATTTAGAGGTAGCTATTACGAGTTCTTTAATTGCTAAAGGCAAATTAAAAGGAAAGCCTAATCCAGAAATTATCAATGCTATTGGCCGTGTATTTGCCGAGTTACCTAGTAATATTGGAGATCATCAATTCGCCATTGATAAATTAAAAGAAACCGTTTCTTCTAACGAGACTGCTGGCGCAAGCTTATACATCAACTTAGGGATTAATTACTTGAAATTAGGTGGTGAGCGTGGTGGTGAAGCAGTAAGTGCTTTCCAAGAAGCGATCAACCGTGATGCAAAGAGTGCCTATGCATATTATAGAATTGGTAAGGTGTACCAAACCCAAGCGAATAAAGAGTCTTTAGAAGAAAACTTCAGAAAAGCGGTAGAGATTGACCAAGCGATTGCTCCAGTGTACATGTCTAAATACACTTATTATTCAGACAAGAATACAGATTCTGCTAAATCTAATCTAGATACTTACTTGAAATATGCAGATAAGGATCCAGTATTGGATTTCTTAAATGCAGACTATTTATTCCAAGCTGGTCAATACGATCAATCTTTGGCGAAAGCGAAAGAATTAGAGGCTGCTGTAGGGGTTACTGCTTTACCAAGACTAAGCATATTGTTAGCCTATATTGCTGATCGTAAAGGAGATTCTGTTAGCTCAAAAAGCTATGTGGATCAATTTTTAAATAATAAGGCTGTTGAGAAAATCGAGAGTTCTGATTATGAGTTAGCCGTTAAGGTATACTCTAAATTCCCAGGTAATCAAGCTGTTTTAGCTGATTTATTGACTAAAGCAATTGCTGGTGAAACACAAAAAGCCAACAAATTAAAGTATTACAAATTAGGTGCTGATATGTATGAAAAAGCAGCTATGTATGCGGAGGCTTTAAAATGGTATGCTGATTATTCAGCCTTAAGAGGCGTGAAAGATGAAGTATATTTCTATAAAACAGCCTCTTTGGCAATTAATGCAAAAGATGGCGTAACAGCTGCTGCTGCCGCAAAAGAATATATCGCTGCTTTCCCAGACAAGCCCAATGGATATAATTTTAACAATAAAGCGGCTAAATTAATAGACACTGCGCATGCTTTAGGCTTGCAGTTTGAAGCGGCAAAATTGCAAAATGAGTTCTTTGCTAAAGATCCGTCTAAGTATAAACAAGGATTTATCTCAAATTATTATACAATGATGGGTTATTACAACGAAAATAAAGACTTTGAAAATGCAATTGCAATGTGTGACAAAGTATTGGAGATTATCCCTGCTGAACCTCAAACCGTTCAAATTAAAGATGGTTTGATGAAAAACTGGGAGATCTATAAAAAGATGAAAGCCAAAGAGCCAGCTAAGAATTAAGCTTTGTAAAAAAAAGTATAAAAAACTCCCCTTTTATGGGGAGTTTTTCGTTTTAGGTGCCATCCTTTGTGTATTTTTGCGGCACCAAAATAACTCGTATGAATTTGCAACATTTCTTGTTGTCTGCTAACGAAACCAATAGTGCATCAAATTACTTGCCCATTGCTTTGCAAATCATCTTTGCAGCGGGCTTCGTAGCCTTCATGATATTAGTATCCAGCTTCTTAGGTCCTAAGCGAAAAACATCTGATAAATTAGCCACTTTCACTAGTGGTATTGAATCACACGGTGATGCAAGATCTCCTATGGCGATCAAATATTTTTTAGTGGCTATTCTATTTGTTTTATTTGATGTGGAAGTTATTTTCTTCTATCCTTATGCGGTGAATTTTAAAAGTTTAGGTTGGACAGGTTTTTTTGAAGTGGTGATGTTTGTTGGATTTTTCTTAGTTGGGTTTATATACATATTGAAGAAAGGTGCTTTAAAGTGGGAAGACTAATTTATTAAAAATTAATTGAATTAATATGCGTCCAGTTAGATTTAATGTTCATCCTAAAGAAGCGAATATTGCAGAAGCAATTTCAATGGGTACTGCACCAGATGGTATTTCTGGAGATGGATTTTTTGCTACTCAGTTAAGTTCTGTAGTAGGTTTAGCAAGAAAAAATTCATTATGGCCTTTGCCGTTTGCAACATCTTGTTGTGGAATTGAATTTATGGCAACCATGGCATCACACTATGATTTATCAAGATTTGGATCTGAGCGTGTGGGATTTTCTCCTCGTCAGTGCGACCTATTAATGGTGATGGGAACGATTGCTAAAAAAATGGCACCCGTGTTAAGACAGGTATATATTCAAATGGCAGAGCCACGTTGGGTGATTGCGGTGGGTGCTTGTGCATCTAGTGGCGGTATTTTTGATACATACAGTGTTTTGCAAGGTATTGATCAAGTAATTCCAGTAGATGTATATGTTCCAGGATGTCCTCCAAGACCAGAAGCGATTATAGATGGATTTATGAAAGTGCAAGATTTAGTAGGTCAAGAAAGTGTGAGAAGAAGAAATAGCGAACAATACAAAGCATTATTAAACAGCTACGGCATTCAATAAAAAAATTATGGCTTTGACGAACGAATATATACAAGAACAATTAGTAGCCAAGTTTGGAGAGCAAGTATTTGCATTTAGTACTGCTAATGGTATGCTTTCTTTTGAATCTGCTAAAGATTTGAATTTGAAAGTGATGCAGTTCTTATATGACGAACCTAATTTAGGTTTTACATTTTTAACTGATTTGTGTGCAGTAAACTATCCAGACAATGTAGGTGGAGAATTAGTGGTGGTTTATCATTTGCATAACTTCAAAGAAAATGTAAGAATCAGATATAGTATTGCAACATCAGTAAATGCGCCAGATGTGTTTACAGCAAGTAAATTATTTGAAGCTGCCAATTGGATGGAGCGAGAAACCTATGATTTCTTTGGTGTGAATTTTGTTGGACATCCAAATTTAAAGCGCATTTTAAATGTGGATGAAATGGACTATTTCCCATTAAGAAAAGAATTCCCACTAGAAGATCAAACCAGAATTGATAAGGATGATGAAATGTTTGGCAGAGGATAATCTAATAATTTTTAAGAAGCCAACGCAAATAAAATTAACATGGAAGCAAATCACAATATTACATTACCAGAAGGTTCAATAGAAAAGCAAACCACTACCTTAAATTTTGGTCCTACGCATCCTGCAACGCACGGTGTATTCCAAAATATCATGGAAGTAGATGGAGAACGCGTAGTATCTACTGAACAAACGGTTGGTTATATTCATCGCGCATTTGAAAAATTAGCAGAAAGAAGACCTTTATATCAGATCACACCTATTACGGATAGATTAAACTATTGTAGTAGCCCCAT
>CANHUW010000077.1 GCA_947463975.1 Bacteroidota bacterium | reverse complement strand
TACTGCAGTGGTTTTGATAAACCATGCATCTAATGGATAGTACAAAATGGGTTTATCTGTTCTCCAGCAATGAGGATAATTGTGTTCGTATTTTTCAACTTTGAAAGCACGATTTTCTTTTTTCAATTTTACGCAGATATCTACGTTCACGTCTTGAAAATCTTTTTCGTCTTTATAGTTCTTTACATATCTACCGCTAAATTCACCAACGCCGTCCACAAACTTTCCTTCACGATCTACGAGTGTAATAATTCCTAAATTATTTTTTTGTCCAACCTTATAGTCATCTGCACCAAATGCAGGAGATGTATGCACAATACCTGTACCATCTTCTGTGGTAACAAAATCACCCAATATAATTTTAAATGGATCTCCTTCAAATGTTGCAGGATCATTTGCTTCAAATGGCATAAGTTGTTCGTAACGCAAATGATTTAATTGAGACCCTTTGAACTCTGTTAATATTTTCCAAGGCAGTATCTTATCTCCCTCTGCAAAACTTTCTAAGACTAACCCTTCTTCTTTGAAGTATTTGGTCAGCAATGCTTTGGCAAGCACCACATTCACTGGCATTGCTGTATATGGATTATAAGTAGCTACTAATACATAATCAATTGATGGCCCTACCGTCAAACCTAAGTTAGAAGGGAGTGTCCATGGCGTTGTTGTCCAAGCCATGTAATAAATATCCTGACTATTTTTATTGGCAGCAGCAGCATCAAATAAGAATTTACTTTCTGCCGAAACAACTGCTTTAAACATAGCCACAGCTGATGTATCTTTTACATCTTTATATGTGCCAGGTTGATTTAATTCATGCGAACTTAAGCCAGTTCCAGCTGCTGGAGAATAAGGTTGAATACTGACGCTTTGATATAAATATCCTTTTTTATACAGCGTACTTAATATCCACCATAATGTCTCAATATAATTATTCTCAAATGTGATATATGGATTATTTAAATCTACCCAATAACCCATTTTATTGGTAATATCATCCCACTCTTTCTTGTATCTTAAAACCGCTTCTCTACATTTTTGGTTATACTCCTCAATGGTAATTTTTTTACCAATATCTTCTTTGGTAATGCCTAATTCTTTCTCTACGCCTAATTCCACTGGCAAACCATGTGTATCCCATCCACCCTTTCTTTTTACTTGAAAGCCTTGCATAGTTTTGTACCTACAAGTCATGTCTTTCAAAGTTCTAGAAATGACATGGTGAATTCCAGGCATTCCATTCGCACTTGGAGGTCCTTCATAGAAAACAAAAGGTGTTTTTCCTTCGCGTAATTGAACGGATTGTTCAAAAGCTTGCTCTTTTTTCCAAGCAGCTAATATTGCTGCCTCGATGGTTGGCAGGTGTAATCCACTAAATTCTGGGTATTGATTGCTCATAAAAGGCCGTCCTAGCTGGTTTTTAGGCCACGAAGGTACGAAATAAGCCTAGTTTTTTCTTAATTCTTCCTTGAAAAAGCGATTTTGGAAGACAAATAGGGAAATGACGCCTGAACTAATGGCCATATCTGCAAAATTGAATACGGGTCTAAAAAACTCGAAATCCTCCCCTGCCCAAATAGGAAACCAATAAGGGAAATGAACATCTCTGATAATGGGGAAATAAAACATATCCACCACTCTGCCTTGTAAAAAAGAGCCATATCCTCCTTCTTTTGGAAAAATATGAGCAACCATGGAAGTGTATGGCATACTTGCTTCAAAGATCATTCCATAAAACATACTATCTATTAAATTTCCAACAGCCCCTGCATAAATTAATGAAACACAAATAATAAATCCATTGTGGTATTTTTTTTGAATAAACCCCTTAATCAAAAAAGTGCCCCAAATAACTGCTACTAATCTAAACAAGGTTAAGGCAATTTTACCCCACGCTCCTCCCAACTTTAAACCCCATGCCATTCCCTCATTTTCTATAAAATGTAATCTAGCCCATGAGCCAATGATAGCATGTTCTTCTCCAATAAAAAAATTGAGCTTGATGTAAAATTTGATTGCTTGATCAATCAATATAATTAATAATATAAATAAAGTTACTTTCTTTCCGTTCATGATGATTTTTTTGCAGCTTCTTGTTTTTGTTTATTGGCGAAGATAGAATAAAGAATAGATCCTGTGATACAAAATACAATCACCAATAAGGATAAAATAACCTGCGTATTTTTATCCATAATCATGCTAATATAATGTTCACCCAACATTTTAATTCCAATAAATACCAAGACAATCGCGATACCTTGTTGCAAATGTTCGAATTCGTTGACAGCACCTCTTAATAAAAAGAATAAAGACCTAAGACCTAGTATTGCAAAAATATTAGAAGTATATATCACCAAGCTGCTATTGGAAATTCCCATTACAGCGGGGATAGAATCCAATGCAAAAACTAAATCTATCGCAGCTAACAATACCACTACTACAAATAAGCTGGTATACAAAGGTTTCCCATTTTGTCTGATGACAAATTTGCCATCACCGTCAGAACTAGAAAGAGGCAAAAACTTTTTTAAGTATCTATAAACAATTGTTTCATGCGGATCAAAATGTTCATCACTATTTGCTGTGTACATTTTTATACCCGTATACACCAAGAAAACTCCGAAAATGTATAATATCCAAGAGAATTTTGCTACCAAGGCGACTCCAACAGTTATAAAAATTACCCTTAATAGAATGGCTATAATGATTCCAATAAGCAAGACCCTGGAAGTATGTTGTTCTTTTACATTGAAAGCATCAAAAATTAAAATAAATACAAAAATATTATCAATGCTTAAACTCCACTCCATTAAATAGCCACTCAAGAATTCCAAGCCCAGTTTTTGACCTTCCTCAATCCACATAAAAATAAAAAATCCCAATGCCAATAAAACCCATAAAAAAGTTTGTCGCAAAGCTTGTTTAATAGAAATGGTGGCGTTTTTTTTACTCAAAAAACCTAGGTCTAATATAAGTGCTGTAACAATTACTACACCAAAAACGCTATATACTATTTGATCTGTTGTCATAGGATAAAGATAAGTTAAGAATTGCTATGCCGCAAATTGTCGTTTTCTCCATTTCAACCCAACAAAATAAGTGGCCCATATCAAACATAAAGGCAGGATGGTAAGAGTGAATTGCCAATAGAATCTCTGTGCAGTAACTTTTTCTTTATTTAAGGTTCTAACAATCCACTCTTTTTCTCTAGCTGCTAATAAATCTTCCTCTTCATTCAAATACATGATGGCGTTGGTAAAGAAATCTCTATTGCCAAATTGATATGCTTCCATGGGAATCATTCCCATAGGTAAAGGTCCCGAAGAAGCCTGAACACTATTTGTTAAAATATTGGCATCTGCTATGATTATTTGCTTAGATGATTTGTTGGCTTTTGAGACAAAGGGTTCTCCTGTATTTTGTAAAACAGTATCTTTCCAAGATGCATTTATTTTATTGGCAAAAGGAGATTTAAATTTCCCTTCTAATAAAACCGCTACAGGAATATGACTTTTATTAAAAGAGATTAAATCCTCCTCTCCTGCAACAGAACTTAGAGATACCATTGCGGGTGTTGAAACAATTCTACTATTGGTATCTGAACTTAATAAAATGGTTTTTTGAATACCTGGCACTAAAATGGTGTCAATACTTGCAGGGAATTGTGACAATACCCTGTCTATATTTTTGACCATTTTATGCGATGCGTTTGCATTTAATAAGGGATAATAAGGCCAAGGAATTCTTTGAATCACTGGATTACCTGCGGCATCTTTTCCAGTTACCACTGGCAACTTACTACAATTTAAATCTTGTAAAAGATGGTTATTCACTCTTGCCCCATAATTGAACAATAGATTTTGTAATTGCAGGTTTCTGTCAAACGCAATATAAGATCCGTTGGTTTTTTGCAAACTATCATATTCGGCAAATAGTGGATCTATGGCCCATATGATATTACCTCCATTCATGACATATTGATCCATTTTCAGTTGATCCATTTCTGTAAATGGTTGCGTAGGTTTTACAATTAATACTGTTTTAATGGTGTTGGCATTGGGAAAGCCTTTTTTCAAATCAAATACCACTAAATTGTATTGATGTCTTATAGATTGTCCTAAATCGTTTACGGTAAGATCAGTAGGTTCTCCATTACCGATTAAGTACCCAATAGTGGGAACAGTTGTTCTATTTAAATAATAAATGCCTTGTATAATTTTAAACTCTAATAAAGAACTTGCAGCATTCAATGACGCATCCTTATCTTCTTCAGGAACGTCTTTAATAATATTATATGGTTTATAATATTTCTTTCCAGTTCTAAGATCTATGGCAATCGGTGTCTTGCCTGGCATTTCAATTAATATTCCAGGTATGATTAATTGGTCAATTCTTTGATCTACTTTAGATGCATCTGATTGAACTCTTTCTATCGGAAGACCCATACTGCTTAAACTGTCATACACTTTGATCAAACTTGTATCACTATATTCCTGATGAAGAATATCTAATTGCCAACTGATATTTTCTTTATTTTCTTCTACAATTTTATTAAGTACTTCAATGGTTGCTATAGATAGTTTTTTATACTCCAAAGGCAGCTCACCACCTAAATACAAATGTATCTTAATGGGATTTTGAATGCCCTGTACTATTTGTATGCTGGTATCGCCTAATGTATATCGCTTGTCTTTGGTAAGATCTAATTGAAAAGGGAAAACGACCGTTAATAGATTGGATACAACTATAGCTAAAAATAAAAAGAAAGGTTGCTTTTGATGGCTGATGTTTTCTTTACAACCAAAGATGAATAAAATAATGACTGAAATAAAATAAATAATATCTTTTGCGGAAATAACCCCTCTACTCATGTTTTCAAAATGGGTAGACATGCCTAACTGTGTAATATAATATCCAAATAAAGCATCTACAAAAGATAGGGTGCTCATCCAGTCAAAGCCTTTGTAAACAAATGCAGCAAGCAAAATAGAAAATACAAATGCAACAACGGGTTGTTTGGTTTTACTACTAGCAAACAATCCAATAATGGTGTAGGTACCGGCCAATAACAAAAGACCCAAATAAGCACCCATGGTTGCTCCCCAGTCTAGTCCCCCAGTAGAACTTAATTGATCTAACACAAAAGCATATACCAGTGTGGGTGCAATGGCAATTAAGATGATCAAGAAAACGCCAGCCAGTTTCCCCAAAATAACTTGAACAATACTTATTGGAAGACTATACAAAATTTCTGATGTGCCCTGGGCTTGTTCATCTGCAAAAGAACGCATGGTAATGGCAGGAATCAATAATAGTAAAAACCAAGGGGCAAAATCAAAATACACTTGCAAAGAAGCGTAGCCAAAATCCAAGATATTAAACCTTGGTAGTACAAACAAAAAAAGACTATTTATCAGTAGATAAAAACTAATGATAAAATAGCCTGTAATGCTTCCAAAATAATGCGCCCACTCTTTTTTTGCAATTGCCCACATAGTTCAAAGCTACAAAAAAAAGGCCCTCCCTGTTAATAGGGAAGGCCTTTGTAAAATGTATTTATACCTCTATACCGCAAAACTCTCTCCGCAACCACAACTTCTACTTGCGTTAGGATTGTTAAAGTAAAAACCTTTTCCATTTAAACCATCTGAGAAATCGAGTTCTGTGTTGACCAAGTATAAAAAGCTTTTTAAATCAGTAACCACTTTAACTCCATTGTCTTCAAATACTTGATCCATTGGCTTTATTTCGTTGTCAAAGTCTAATTTGTAACTTAAACCCGAGCAGCCACCACCCACCACGCCCACTCTTAAAAAATAAGTTGGATCGTTTACGATATCGGCATCCTGCATTAATTGGGTAATTTTTGCTTTGGCTTTTTCGCTTACTAAAATGGTATTTTCGGCAACTTCACTCATAAAAAATATAAATTATCTTTCTTTCGTCGTCTACTTAATAAATCGTTTACTAAACGATTTATTAATGTATCCTCTCCTCAAAAACCAACTCTTCTAACCCATTTTTCTTACGGTAGTCATTGATAGCAGACTTAATAGCGTCTTCTGCTAAAACTGAACAGTGAATTTTTACTGGAGGTAAATTTAATTCCTCTACTAAATCCATATTGTCAATTTTCACAGCCTCGTCTACCGTCTTGCCTTTTAACCACTCTGTGGCTAAAGAAGAAGAAGCAATTGCTGATCCACAACCAAAAGTTTTGAACTTTGCATCTGTGATAACGCCTGTTGCTTGATCTACTTGAATTTGTAAGCGCATTACGTCACCACACTCTGGTGCACCTACTAAACCTGTACCCACTGCATTAGATGCTTTGTCTAATGTACCCACATTCTTAGGATTAGAATAATGGTCGATTACTTTGTCTGAATATGCCATAAAATTATTTTTAAAATTTCAAATACTGTGTGATTAATGATGTGCCCATTGAATTGAATCAATGTCCACTCCTTCTTTGAACATTTCCCAAAGAGGGCTCATTTCTCTTAACTTCAAAACAGTATCTGTTACTGCCTTAATAGTATAGTCAATTTGCTCCTCTGTTGTATAACGTCCTAAACCGAATCTCAATGAACTGTGCGCTAAATCATCCCCTAAACCTAGTGCTTTTAACACATAGCTTGGTTCTAAAGAAGCAGACGTACAAGCAGAACCTGAAGATAAAGCAATATTTTGGTTAAAGCCCATCATCAAACCTTCACCTTCTACATATTTGAAAGAGATATTGCTTACATGTGGTAAACGATGTGCTGGATTACCATTCACATAAGACTCATCAATTTGTTTTAATGCGTTCTCTAATTTATCTCTCAACTTAGCAATACGCTCTGTATCAGCAGCCATATCTGTTCTTGCAATTTCACAAGCCTTACCAAAACCTACAATACCTGGAACATTCAATGTACCACTTCTCATTCCTCTTTCATGTCCACCGCCATCCATTTGTGCAGTAACTTTTACTCTTGGATTTTTTCTTCTTACATACAATGCACCCACTCCCTTTGGACCGTACATTTTATGTGCAGTGAATGCCATGATATCAATTCCATCAGCAATTACGTCTACAGGGATTTTACCTACTGCTTGTACAGCATCTGTAAATAACAAGGCCCCATGCTTCTTCGCAATGGCACTAATTTCTTTGATGGGCTGAACAACACCAATCTCATTGTTCGCATACATAATCGCTACTAAAATAGTAGTTGGTCTCATCGCTGCTTCTAATTGCTTTAAGTCAATTAAGCCGTCTGGTTGTACTTCTAAATAAGTCACTTCTGCGCCTAATTTTTCTAAATGCTTACAAGTATCTAAAACAGCTTTATGTTCTGTTGTACAAGTAATGATATGATTTCCCTTACTTGCATACATTTCATAAACACCCTTGATAGCAAGATTATCTCCTTCTGTTGCACCCGAAGTAAAGATCACTTCTTTAGGATCTGCATTGATTAATTGAGCCACTTGCTCACGAGCATAATCCACTGCTTCCTCTGCATGCCATCCAAAAGAATGGTTTCTACTTGCCGCATTACCGAAATTTTCGGTAAAATAAGGGATCATCGCTTCTAATACTCTTGGATCCATCGGCGTAGTTGCGTT
>CANHUW010000076.1 GCA_947463975.1 Bacteroidota bacterium | reverse complement strand
TTGGTAGAGGTAATGAATAATTCCTGTCTTCTATCACCGTCTTTCAATACTAGCAATGCTGTGTTTGGTGGAACAGTTCCCATATTATGTGCTACAATAATGATTTCGTGCTCATTGATTACTTCTGATAAAGTGAATTCTAAATGAATGGCCTTATAACTTAATCTCTTTTTGCTGACTAATAATTTTTTATTGTCATATACAATAATGGTATCATTGTCGATGGTTCCGTTATCATATAAGTCAATACTAAACTTTTTACTTGAAGTAGTAATTTTTTTGGCTAATTTATTTTCTCTAGCAACCAATGCCCATGGAACGGTTTGAAATCCGTTTCCTTGTCTAATTCTTATTTCTGTTTCAATATCTTCTGGCTCATTTAAAATACTTTCTTCCATTACAGGCTCGTCTTTTATGCTATTGATTTGTGCATTTTGAATAGCTGTATTGATGTTCTCTGGACTGGCTTTTGTATTTGCAACTGTATTGTTTTTAACAATTACTGTTTTATTATTTGGTTTGTTTGGGTTGGCTGTGATTGTATTAGAGGCAATAGATGGTTTCTGTATGCTTATTTTCACTGGAGGATTTACAGTATTGACCGTCTTTGTTTCAGCAATAATTTTAGCAGGAAGCGCATTATTTTTTACAGCTTTTTCTTTTGTAATTTTTTGTTTAGCTGCTTTTTCTGATGCAATTAATTTTTGTATGGGTACATCTTTTTCTAAATAGATTTTACCGCCGCCGCAATCTTTACCAGTTTTTTTATTGTAGGATGTGTAAGTGCCTTCAATGATTTCATGTCCTCGAATATTTTTATAGATCAAAAAATTATTCATTAAACATGGGGTGTAATTTTCTTGAATAGATAGATCAAGAAATCCTTGTTCTTCGATATGCACCAATTGGGTGGTTTTATCCAAAGATCCAGTAGCATAAGCATTGGCAGAGAATTCATTACTTAATTGGGTAAAAGTGCTTATAGTTAATTGACCTTGTGGCCCTTGAGTAATGTCCATTTCATAGCTGTATACTTTTCCGATTGGGCTATTGTTTGGACTAAAATATCCTTTCCATTTACCCTCCATTTGTTGAGCAAAAAGGCAATTTGCACTCCAAGAATATAGTATGCAAAGGATTAAAATACGCATAAGGCAAATCTAAGGAATTTTGCTACCTTTGCGGTCTTATATATTATAATAAAAGATGGTTCAAATTCAATTTCCAGACGGTGCAGTGAGATCTTATGAAAAAGGAATTACTGCATTAGGTATTGCTAAATCTATCAGTGAAGGTTTGGCAAAGAAAGTATTAGCTGCTTCGGTAAACGGTGAAGTATGGGATGCGACGCGTCCTATTCACCATGATGCTTCTTTAAAATTATTCACCTGGGATGATGCTGACGGGAAATCAACTTTTTGGCATTCTTCTGCCCATTTATTGGCAGAAGCGGTTGAAATGCAATTTCCTGGTGCAAAATTTTGGGTAGGACCAGCGGTTGAAAAAGGTTTTTACTATGATATTGATTTAGGAGACAATCATATTAAAGAAGAAGATGTGATTGCTCTTGAAAAGAAAATGAACGAATTAGCTAAACAAGCGAATGCATATATCAGGAAAGAGTTAAGCAAAGCTGAAGCCATTGCTTATTTTACGGAGAAAGGAGATGAGTATAAATTAGATTTATTGTCTGGTTTAGAGGATGGCACGATTACTTTTTACACGCAAGGTCAGTTTACTGATTTATGTCGTGGACCACATATCCCCAATACAGGGGCTATCAAAGCAATTAAGATTACCAATATTGCAGGTGCTTTTTGGAAAGGAGATGAGAAAAATAAAATGTTGACGCGTGTTTACGGAATTACTTTTCCTAATCAAAAAGAATTAGACGAGTATTTATTGTTATTAGAAGAAGCTAAGAAAAGAGATCACAGAAAATTAGGGAAAGAACTTGGTATTTATACCATGGATGATGATGTTGGACCAGGTTTGCCTTTATGGATGCCCAATGGTACAATTATTATTGAAGAGCTAGAAGGATTAGCAAAAGAGACCGAAGAAGCTGCAGGATATAAGCGTGTGGT
Organism: Bacteroidota bacterium; assembly: GCA_947463975.1. Classification (GTDB taxonomy): domain Bacteria; phylum Bacteroidota; class Bacteroidia; order Chitinophagales; family Chitinophagaceae; genus Sediminibacterium. The sequence goes on along the minus strand of CANHUW010000076.1, from coordinate 5,684 downwards.
AACACCTCATATTGCTAAGGAAAGTATGTATATCACAAGTGGTCACTTGCCATATTATCAAGATAGCATGTTCCCTCCAATGGAATTGGATGGCACTAAATATTACTTGAAAGCGATGAACTGTCCGCATCACCATAAAATATTTGATGCAGAACCTAAGAGCTACAAGGACATGCCTTTAAGATTGGCAGAGTACGGTACCTGTTACCGTTACGAGCAATCAGGTGAATTGTTTGGATTGATGCGTGTAAGATGCTTACACATGAATGATGCACATATTTATTGCACCAAAGAACAATTTGCAGCGGAGTTTCGTGCAGTAAATGATATGTATTTGAAGTATTTCAAAATATTTGGAATAGACAAATATGTAATGCGTTTAAGCTTGCATGATCCAGCGAAATTGGGTCAGAAATATATTAATGAACCTGAACTTTGGTTAGAAACCGAAGCAATGGTTCGTTCAGTTTTAATTGAAACAGGTACTCCATTTGTTGAAGTACAAGATGAGGGTGCATTTTACGGACCAAAGATTGACGTTCAAATTTGGAGCGTGATTGGGAGAGAGTTTACTTTAGCTACCAATCAAGTTGATTTTGCTCAAGGGAAACGCTTCAACTTAAATTTCACTAACAAAGACAATGAGCCTGAAACTCCGTTAATTATACATCGTGCACCTTTAGGAACACATGAACGTTTTATTGGTTTCTTGTTGGAGCATTATGCTGGTAAATTCCCTGTGTGGTTAGCACCTTTGCAAGTGAAAATATTACCAATTAGTGATAAGTTCATGCCATATGCACAAGAAGTTTTAGCACAATTTAAGAAAGCCGGAGTGCGTGTTGAAATAGATGATAGAAATGAAAAAATTGGTAAAAAGATTCGAGATACCGAAATCATGAAAGTGCCTTATATGCTAGTAATTGGAGAGAAAGAAGTTGCGGAAAGCAAGCTTTCTGTTCGCCGTCAGGGTAAGGGAGACCTAGGTATGTTGGACAAAAACGAATTCCTAGCCAAAGTAGTGGAAGAAATTGAAGAGAGATTGGCTCCGGAAGCATAACAATGACTATCTTTACAAAACAATAAACAACGTTTTAATATTTAATGGCATTACCTAACAGAGGACCCAGATTTAACCCAAGGTTTCAAAGACAACAAGAACCAGAGCATCGCATCAATGATCGTATTCGTGTACCACAAATTAGATTAGTTGGAGACAACATCGAAGTAGGTGTTTATAATACACAAGATGCTTTGAAAATAGCTGCTGATCAAGGTTTAGACTTAGTAGAGATTTCACCTACAGCAGACCCACCAGTTTGTAAAGTCATCGATTACAAGAAATTTCTTTACGAGAAAAAGCGTAAGGAAAAAGAAATGAAAGCGAATTCTAAGCAATCAGAAATCAAAGAAATTCGATTCACACCAGGAACTGATGATCATGATTTTGATTTTAAAGCAAAACATGCGGAAAAGTTTTTACAGGATGGAAATAAAGTAAAAGCATATGTTCAATTCAAAGGTCGTGCGATTATGTTCCAAGATAGAGGACAGCTACTTTTATTAAAATTTGCTGAAAGATTAGCAGAAGTAGGTGCTTTAGAGAGTATGCCTAAATTAGAAGGAAAGAGGATGTTTGCCATTTTCCAGCCTAAATCAGGGAGTAAGAAAAAAGCCAACCCATCTAACTAATTGGTAATCAATATAAATAATTACAATGAGTCTCCTAAAAGAGACTCATTTTTTTTGGCTAATCACTGATTCCGCTGTACCTTTGCCATCCATTTCCCACAAGGCCCAATAAGTGTATTACCTGAGTAATACCGCCAGCAGGGAGTAATCGATAAGATTATAATAATGCCAAAAGTAAAAACTAACTCAAGCGCAAAGAAGCGTTTTAAAGTTACTGGTACAGGTGAAATCACCTACCAAAAAGCGTTCAAAAGACACATCCTTACTAAAAAATCAACAAAGCGTAAAAGAGCGATGAGACAAAAAGGTCTTGTAGGTGCTACGAACAAAGATTTCGTTTTACGTTTATTAAGATTGAAAGGATAATTCCTCCGATTTTTAAATCAAACACATTTAAATTAACCGAGTCGAAGTCTTGAGACCGAAGATTCAATAAAATATTAATTATGCCACGTTCAAAAAATGCCGTTGCATCTAGAGCAAGAAGAAAGAAAATATTAGACCAAGCAAAAGGTTTCTATGGTAAGCGTAAAAACGTATATACCGTTGCCAAAAACGTATTAGAGAAAGGTTTAACTTACTCTTATGTTGGTCGTAAATTGAAAAAGCGTGAGTACCGCAGTTTATGGATTGCGCGTATCAATGCTGCTGTAAGAGAAGAAGGTTTAACTTATAGCCAATTCATTAACTTATTAGCAAAGAAAGGATCTGATTTAAACCGTAAAGTATTGGCAGATTTAGCAATGAATGAGCCAGCTACTTTCAAGGCTTTGATCCAATCAGTTAAGGCGTAATTATATCGGCTTTAAGAAAATTTAAAGCCTCATAATTCCTTCTCTTATGATTTTTAAAATGCCCCCTTACTTACAGGGGGCATTTTGTTTTATTATTGGTAAATTATTTTTTGGCCCCAATATCCTTTCAAAGAACTATTTTTGTACTCATAAAAATAACAGCTAACAACCCCAGCTTAATTAATGAACAATACCTACACCTCTCTGGTAAAACAGACCTTTCATTTTCCTCAAGAAGGCTTTGATGTAAATGATAATGGTTATTTGGAATTTAATGGTCTTGATTTAAAAGCCATTATTGAAAAACATGGTACTCCTTTAAAATTAACTTACTTACCAAAAATTGGTATGCAAATTAATAAGGCAAAAAAAATGTTTGCTGATGCTTTTAAGAAGCATAAATATGAGGGTCAATATTTTTATTGTTATTGCACCAAGAGTTCGCACTTTTCTTTTGTAGTAGAAGAGGCTTTATCACATGGCGTGCATTTAGAAACTTCTTATGCATATGATATTGAAATCATCAATCAATTATACAAAAGAAGAAAGATCAATAAAGATATCTTTGTTATCTGCAATGGGTATAAGCAAAAAACATATACTAGCAGAATCACTAAATTGATCAATAGTGGTTTTAAAAATGTTATTCCCGTATTGGATAATGTAGAAGAATTACAGTTTTATAAACGCAATGCGAAACAACCATTTAAGGTAGGTATTAGAGTGGCTGCAGAAGAAGAGCCTAGTTTCCCTTTTTACACATCTAGATTAGGTATTAGAGCTAAAGATATTTTAGAGTTTTATGTGGATGAAATAGAAGGATATGAAGATAAGTTTCAATTAAAAATGCTACATATCTTTTTAAATAAAGGAATTAAGGATGATATTTACTATTGGTCGGAGTTGAATAAGATTATCAACTTGTATTGTCAACTCAAGAAAATTTGTCCTGAATTAGATTCTATTAATATTGGCGGCGGTTTCCCTATTAAACATTCTCTTGGCTTTGAATATGATTATAGTTTCATGATTAATGAAATTGTTTCCAATATTAAAAAAGCATGTAAGAAGGCGAAAGTTCCTATGCCCAATATTTATACAGAATTTGGTAGTTATACAGTAGGAGAGAGTATGGCACATATCTACAAAGTTTTAGCTGAGAAAAAACAAAATGATAGAGAATGTTGGTATATGATTGACTCCTCTTTTATTACAACTCTTCCAGACACTTGGGGTATTGGTGAGAAATTCTTGATGCTGCCTGTAAATAAATGGGAAAACGATTATCAACGTGTGGTTTTGGGAGGTATTACTTGTGATAGTCACGATTATTATGATTCAGAAGAACATATTAATGAAGTATTCTTACCAAAATTGAAAGATGCAGAGAAAGGAGATAAAGTAGAAGAGAATAGCGAGTCCTTGTATGTGGGATTTTTTCATACAGGCGCTTATCAAGATCAAATCAGTGGATACGGAGGTATTAAGCATTGCTTGATTCCTTCTCCAAAACATGTCATTGTGGAGAAAGATCCAAAAACGGGAAAATTGGTTGATTGGGTGTACGCTAAAGAGCAATCTGCTCAGTCCATGTTGAAAATTTTAGGCTACCTAAGATAGTTCAAATACCATAAAATATGATATTATCTAAAGGCCTCATTTTGAGGCCTTTTTTAGTCTTTTTAGGCCATTATGGCTTAAAAATGCCTATGTTAAGCCTTTGTTAAGCGCCAAAATGACGTTAAAACAAATTTGTAAGGGATTTTAAAAATACCTAATTTTGGTACAAATAGATGTGATATGTACCCCGCAGAGATAGTTTTTCCAATGAAGGCCGAGTTAGTGGATAATGGTTTTGAAGATCTAACAACAGCAGCAGAAGTTGAACAAGCAGTGAAACAAGATGGTACTACATTAGTTGTGATCAATTCAGTTTGTGGTTGTTCAGCAGGTGCATGTAGACCAGGTGTTTTAATGGCCGTTGCAAATTCAACAATTAAACCTGATAGAATCACTACAAGTTTCGCTGGATTCGATTTGGAAGCAGTTAATAAAGTAAGAGAATACCACTTACCTTATCCTCCTTCTTCACCAGCTATTGCACTATTTAAAAACGGAGAACTAGTAAGCATGGTGGAGAGACACCATATTGAAGGAACTCCTGCTCAAGTGATCGCACAACATTTAATTTCATTGTTCAAAGAACATTGTAATTAGTAAAGATATTTAAGGTTTTTTGTTTTTAGATGGGTTAGTAAAATACGGCCGCACTTTCTAGTGTGGCCCTTTTTTTTCGTATCATTGCATATACAATTATTCATAATTTATGTATCCCAATTTATACTTCTTAATTCGTGATATTTTTGGCATTCAATTGAGTGGGTTACAATTAGTAAACACCTTCGGATTCTTTGTGGCATTGGCTTTCGTGGGATCTGGTTTTGTATTGTATAGTGAATTAAAGCGTAAAGAACAATTAGGTGAATTTACAGCTGTTGAAGAAGAAATCATCATTGGTGCTCCTGCTTCTTGGGGTGAATTAACCACTAGTTTGGTCTTTGGTTTTCTATTTGGTTATAAATTGGTAGGTGCATTTTTAGTGGAGGGTGCATTATCAAATCCACCATTATTTATTTTCTCAAGTCAAGGAAGTTTGGGTGCGGGAATTTTAGTGGCAGCAGTCATGACTTATCTGAAATGGAAAGAGAAGGATAAAGTGAAATTAGCGGTACCTGAAAAAAAGAAAATGCTTGTTTGGCCACATGACAGAGTAGGTGATATAGTTTTACAAGCTGCTTTATGGGGATTTATTGGAGCAAAAATTTTTCATAATCTCGAAAACTTAAATGATTTTGCAAATGATCCATGGGGATCTTTAATCGCATTTTCTGGTTTAACTTTTTATGGAGGATTAATTGTTGCAACGATTGCAATCATCATTTATATTAAAAAATATAAAATTCGCGTTATACATTTTGCAGATGCAATGGCACCTACTATGTTATTCGCCTATGCTGCTGGAAGAATTGGATGTCACATGAGTGGTGATGGAGACTGGGGAATTGTCAATTTACACCCTAAGCCATTTTCTTGGTTACCTGATTGGGCCTGGGCTTACCAATATCCTCATAATGTGGTGAACGAAGGGGTAAGAATTGCCGGTTGTTTTGGAAACTATTGTAATGAATTGCCTTTGCC
>CANHUW010000075.1 GCA_947463975.1 Bacteroidota bacterium | reverse complement strand
TCCTGATGAACCAATTAGAATTGTTTTAAGTGATGGTAAAGGTGGGTATGATTTAAAGGAAATTCAAACAAGTGAAAAAGAAATTCCAGTGTGGAAAAAAGAACATGGAGATGTTGGGGATGTAAATGAAGATGGAATACCTGATTTGGTTTTAGTTTCTAATCAATTTGCTTATATATATTGGGGCATCAAAGATTTTCCATTCTTTAAGCAAGAGGGACACGTAACATTTGTTGGAGATATCACCAACTTTGGAAGTAGGGCTAACAATGGATTTGGGGATAAGGTAGAAGGAGTTGCAGGAAGTGCTTATACTGCAAGAATTATGGACATCAATAAAGACGGAAAAAATGATATCTTAATTGGTACTGGAGAGACACGTAATAGTAAAAATGAAGGTGGAAAATCCCAACAACAAAGAATTATCATTAATCAAGGAAAGGGAAGATTTAATAATAATGGTATTATTAAACTTCCATTCAATTACGAGAATGACAACATCTCAACAACTATTCAAGATTGTCTTACAGATGACTTAAATGGAGATGGTCTTTTAGATATTATCTCTATTACTTCTCAAAATGATGCCACTAAAAATTATAACTGGGCACCTTGGGATATATTGGTATATATGCAACAAAAGGATGGAAGTTTTGTAATTGATAGAACAATATTTGAGTATAGTATCAATAGTACAAGAAAAGGTAATTGGAAGAAATATCTTATATATTACGATTTTAATGGAGACGGAAAAAAAGATATAAGTTTAACAGACGACGCAGGTGGATTGAAAAGAGACGGCAATGCAACAATTATGATTAAGTCTGTATTTATTAGAACGGGTAACAAATTTATCGAAACAGACTATTACCAATTTGACCCATATGCGACTAGTATTAAACCTTTAATTAAATAAATCGTACCTTTGTAATATAATTTTAGTTTATGAGTCAAAATATCATCTTCGCTATCTGGATCGTGTCTGCCATCTATTGTGTATATAAATTATACAAAAGATCTAAGTCTACCTCTTTTGATGGCGTTATTGGATATACTCCAGGCTTGGAAGTAATTATGGTGATTATCTTAGGACCATTATTGGCCGTAATCGATATCTCGCTTACATGGATTCGTATTTACAAAGAAGCAGAGGAAGCAAGAAGAAGAGCAGAAAATAAATAGTTTAGATAATTTTTCTTTCACGAAGCCATTCAGTTAATGGCGTTGTCCACTGTACGGTTGATGTTGGGTTTATCATACCAAACCCATGACCCCCTTTTTCAAATAAGTATAAAGTTGAAGCCACTTTATTAGCCTTCAGTGCTTTATCATACTCGTATGCATTTTGAACGGGCACTGCATCATCGTTTTTGGCATGTACAATAAAAGCTGGTGGCGTTTGTGAATCTACATTTAATTCATTGCTATAATATTGCACCTGCGCATCTGTTGGATTTTTTCCAATCAAATTTTCTTTAGAACCGGCATGTCCAAAATCATTCATAGTAATTACTGGATATATTAAAATTTGAAAATTAGGCCTTAAAGAAATATTTAATGGATTATCAATTTTTATATCTGCGTAATGACTAGATAAACTTGCAGCCAAATGTCCTCCTGCAGAGAATCCCAAAATGCCAATCTTATTTGCATCAATGCCCCAATCAGCAGCATTGGTTCTTGCTAGAAGCATTGCTTGCTGTGCATCTTGTAAAGGTGCTATAGATTTATCAACTTGCGCTTTATCGTTTGGAATACGATACTTTACTACCATCGCATTCACACCTATACTATTAAAAAATTTAGCCACATCTACGCCTTCATGTCCACTTGCTAAAATAAAATAGCCTCCTCCTGGATAAATGATCACACAAGGTCTTTTAATATCATCCCCTTTTACTCTAAAATACTGATAAGCTGGTTCTGTTACTTTGCTTACAATAGTGATGCCATTATATATATCTTCTTTTTCTTCATTAGCCACAACAATTTGATTTGGCGTAGTTGAATATAATGATTGATATTGCGCATTTACTGTATTTGAAAGCATTAGTATTGAAATAAAGAATGTTATATAAATTTTCATCTAAGATATTTTATTGAAGTTAATAAATTTAGTAGATTACATAATCTAAAATATAGCATATGCCATTATTCATTTTACTTAGCTGGTTGATTAGTTTATTTATTCAAGAACCAACAAATCCAAAGTTTAAATTAATTCCTGCAAGCAAAGTCAAATTTAATTCATTTGTTGACTGTAACATGGCCGAGGCTTGGGTAGGTGATACCTTAAGAATTTTCCCAGGAAAATATGGAGAGGATCCACTTTGGGGAGATGCAAGAGATTTAAAATACTCCAATGGAAAAAATGCAAGTATTGTATTTCAAAATAAAGCAGATCAGTTTTTTAATCCTATAATGCCACCCAATGTTCCTATTGGACAAAAGGGTTTACATGGTGCAGTTTGGTTTGAAACGGTATATCAAGATGCTAAAGATAAATCAGGCTTAACATTATATGCTTTATATCATAACGAGAACTATCCCATAACACTTCCTTATGATGAAAAAACAAAGGAAGGTTATACAAATAGTAAGTTATGGCCACAAGGATTAACTGGACCCGAAAGTCCTGCTGCAGTTTGTAGAATTGGTATTATGAAATCTACAGACGGTGGGAAATCTTGGGACAATAAAGGCATCATTTTAGAAGACTTAGACCCTCGAATGATTTTAAAGCCACATAATACTTCAAACACATTTGCGGGAGGGGTGGGTGATCCATCAGCCATTGCTAGTGGAGATTATTTATATGTTTTTTATGGTGAATACGGTTACCCAGGAGTATATGATGCAAAAAATTATGATGCAATGAAGGAGGCTTCTGGACAATGTATAAGTATTGCTAGAATTGCTTTAAGCGATTTAGACAATCCAGTTGGCAAAGCAAAGCGTTGGGATGGGAAAGCATTCACCATTGCACATAATAGTTTTGGGAAACCAGTGCAATCTTTACAAATCTCAAAAGCAGATGGAGGTGGTGCAGCTTCATCTCCTACAGGTGGATTTCATTGGGGTCCTTCTGTTAGTTGGAATACTTATTTAAATTGTTGGGTGATGATGATGGGAAAAGTAGAAGGAAAATCTTGGGAGGGCGATAAAATTTTTATCTCATTTAACAAAAATAAAGATTTAGGCATCGGAAACAATAGTCAACAATGGAGTAAACCTCAATTAGTGTTTCAGAAACCTGGATACATTTTATGGTATCCTTCTTTACAACCACTAGATACCGAGGAAGATATTAAAGAAAGACGCACTTCATTAAAATTAGGCAAGCGTGCAAGATTTTTTGTGAAGCGAATTAAACCAGGAGATGATGAATACGCATCCGAACATATTATAGAGTTTGAGAAATAATATCTTCTATAATATCTAGATGATGTTTGGTGTGAATGTCTAACATGATAAATGTGTGCCGCTTATTAAGCTTTCCAAAGATTGGATGTGTAAAATATTGATTAGGATTCGCGCTTTCTAAATTTTTAATTGCTTCTCTAGTGTTTGCAAATAATATATCGTAATTCGGTTGCTCTAATTGTTTGGGTATAACAATTTCAGGTGCATTGGCTTTTCCTCTAGGAAACTTTCCTACTAAAAAAACATAGCTTCTTTTTATATCAAATTTCCACTCGTATTTATCTGGATTAGAGTTTACTACAGTTTCAATAATTTTTGTGATCACCAATAAGCTGTGTTCTATATGCCATGCTACATTTACAGAAGATATGCTACTATTTAATTGATCAGCATGTTGAATGAAGCTATACAATTTTTCTAAAGAAGGTTCTAGGTTTCTCATGATTATTTAATTTACAATAGCATCCACTTCAATTTCTACTAAATATCCATCACCTACTAATTTAGCTTCTACCATTGTATTGGCAGGTTGTATATGGGCAAATCTTTCACCATGTGCTCTTGCTATAGCTTCCCACTGTTCTATATTATTTACAAAAACTTTTGTTCTAACCACATCTTCTAATTTGGCATCTAATGAATTTAATGCTCCTTCAATTTTATCGATCACAAAATGCGTTTGTGCTGCTGGATCATTCCCTCCAATAATGATATTACCATTTGTTGCAGTTGTTCCAGATACAAAAATATGATTGCCCTTTTTGACGGCTCTTGCATAACCTGCTAATGGCTCCCATGGTGTTCCAGAAAAAACGCTGGTCTTTCCATCTTCTGAGACTTTTATTTCATACGGTTTGGGGAACTCTTTTATATGATGGCTCAAGTCACCACTCGCAGTTAAAAATGGCGGCTTTCTGTATTCGTCGCCGCAGTTGCCTGCAATTTTATTGGCCTTCAATAAAACTGCTTCAATGGCTTTTTTATCTGACTCGGTTAATTGAAGTGTCAGTATTTTTTTATTTTCTTCAATATGTTCGGATGCGCCTAATCTAGAGCCAATGATAACAGCACCCACAGCAGGTGCTTGTGCCATATAAGCACTAGCAATGGTTGCTATGCTTACATTTTTAGAACTTGCTATGGTTGATAATGTAGAAAGCATCGATTGAAACCAAGACCAACCACCTGCGGCATCTATAAACCTTTTATATTTCATCTGTGACCAGGTCAACGATTCTGAGATTTCTGGTGCTGCTTTACCTAACCATTTTTCTGAAAAGAAACCACCGGCCACAGTTCCATAAGCCAGAAGTTGAACATTGTTTTGCAAACAAGTAGCCGCCATTGCATGACTACCTCTTTGATCTAATAAAGAATAAGCAATTTGGTTACTTACAATAGGTATACCTGAAGCAACGACCATATTTAAATGTATATGATCAAAGTTGGTCAATCCAATATGAGCAATCAAACCCTTTTCTCTTAGTTTATTGAGGGCATAAAGCGCATTCAACCAATTAGGATCAGCATAATTCCATGCATGAAATTGTAATAAATCAATTTGAGGGGAATCCAATCTTTTTAATGCTCTTTCAACAGCTTCTTCTGCAATTTTTTCAGTAATTACACCAGGACTAGGGACCCATTTGGTAAAAAATTGAATGTCAGAAGGTGCGAAATGTTTTTTACAATAACCCGCAATTTCTTCTGAAGACCCATAATGATCTGCCATATCAAAACAAGTAAATCCATTTTCATAGTACTGCATCATTGATTTCGCGGCAATTGCAGGATCCACTTTATTGCCTGATCTCTCCATATCGGCTATTTGCCATAAACCAATAATTGCTTTTGGAATGGTGAATTGATTCTTCATAAAATTATTCTTGCGGTAGTTGTTTGAATTGTTCTTTTAAATCAGTTTTGTTTTTTTGTAATCTTTTCCAATAAATAAAAAATATCATTGATGCGATGAGCATTACAATTAACCAAACCAAACTTGGATAAAAATACCAAGATTTAGAAACACTATTGATATCTTGTTCAATCATTAAAATTAAAAAAAAGCTAAGCGAAATAACTCCAGATCCAGCAATCCATTTTTGTAATTTGGGGTTTTTAAAAATAGAAATGTCTGCTGCTAATGTTGGATTGTATTTGGGAATACTTAAAACCGCAATACATATTAAAATAAAATTAGCCAACATGGAGATCACCATAATATCAATTCCTAAAAATATATCTGAAGCAAAATGAGTTCCTACAACACCACATGTTGCAATCAGTCCACTGAATATAATGGCTTGATAGGGGCTTTGATAGGTAGCATGTATTTTCATAAAACGCGCTGGAAATAAGGCATCTTTCGACCAAGCAAATACCAATCTTGAAACTGACAATATCATTGATGGAAGGTCTTTCAATAATGCAATACATGCCCCTCCTAGAATTAAGAAAGACCACCATCTTGGTAATAAATAACTAAGCAAACTAGGAGCAGAAACTTCCTTCTCAATGGCTTCTTGTGCAATAAAATTCCAAGGAACTAATTGATATATGCTATAGGTGAAAACAATATAAAAAAGACCCACTAATATAATGGTGATTAAAATAGCTCTTGGTAAATTTTTAGTTGGATTTTTAGCTTCACCTCCAGCTTGTGCAATTGCATCAAATCCAATAAAACTTGCAAATAAAATGGCACTTGCAGAAACAATTGTTTTTAGATCCAAATTAGCCACTTGAGTAATAATATGAATTCCCCTTTTTTCAAATACCGACTGAATAAATGCTTCTCTTGTAGTACTCAAGCCAAAATAAATCACCAGACCTGATAATAAAAATGTTATTATAACTAAACTGATTACGGTCACTTGGTAAGTTTTGATGCCGCGAATATTGATGAAAACAAAAAACCATAATAAAAAAAGTGCAGCCCATAATCTATTAAGCCCTTGTTCAAAAAAATGAAATTGATTTTCACCCACCAACAATGCTATCATTTGATTTAAAAAAGGAATCACCATATAAGCTACTACTCCCATAACGATAGATAAGCCAAACCACTGGGAAAAACTAGCTGCAAAACCCCAGAAGGGATGCATGGATCTGCTTGCATATATATATGTACCACCAGCCCTTGGCATGGCGCTAGAAAGTATGGCATAAGAAAGCGCAGCTAATAAAGAAGGTATTGCTGCTACTATAAAGGCAATTCCCACATAAGGACCGATACCTGGAACTGTTTTTTGAATCTGAAATGGAACAATGTAGATAGAGGCACCAATCATTGATGAAATTCCAGTGGCAATAAGGCCCAATAAGCCCAGATTTCTTTTCAAATGTTCACCACTCATTAGCACATGATTATATACGAATATAGAATAAAGTTGCTTAAATTCATAGGGTAAATCACAGCTTATGAAATCAATTATTACAATGCTTTTTGTTATGTTAACATCTTCTTTACTTGCTCAACAAGAAGATTTAACTTATTTGTCTTCTGGTGGTAAATTAAAACCGCTACAAGCCATCATGGATATTCGACACTATGATGTAACACTAGATGTAGACATCGCCAATAGATCTATACAAGGCAATACGGTGGTAACAATGAACTTATCAAAATCAACCGATACTATTTTATTGGATTTAGTACACTTATTAAAAGTCAACAAGATTTTAGTCAATAAAAAAGTGGTGAATTTTGAACAAAAAGAGGATAAAATATATATTAGTTCTTCAACTAGTTTTAAAGCTGGTAAACAAATGGTCGATATTCATTATGGTGGTGTTCCACCTGTTGCAGTGAAGCCGCCATGGTTAGGTGGATTTACGTGGTCTAAAGATAGCAGCGGAAATGATTGGGTTTCTATTAATATTCAAAAAGAAGGTGGAAGAATGTATTTCCCTTGTAAAGATCATCCAAGTGATGAACCCAACGAAGGAGTTGATATGCGAATCACTGTTCCGAAAGGCTTAGTCGTTGCAGGTCCTGGATTATTGCAAAAAACAACACATCAAAAAAATAAATCTACTTATCATTGGAAAACCAATTATACCATTAGTAATTATTGTGTATTATTTAATATTGGAAAATACAAAGTGGTGAAAGATAGTTATACTACTATCAATGGGAATGTTGTGCCTGTAGAATTTTATGTATTAGAAGAAGATACGATGCATGCAAAAAAATTAATTGCAACAAAAATGAGAGATTCAAAAATTTTAGAAAAATATTTTGGAGAGTATCCTTGGTATAAAGAAAAGATTGGTATTGCGGAAGTGCCTAACTCAGGTATGGAACATCAAACCATGATTACCTTTAATAACAAATTTGAATATAGAAGAATTGGAAACGAAGATTACTCTGATAATCTATTTCACGAATATGC
>CANHUW010000074.1 GCA_947463975.1 Bacteroidota bacterium | reverse complement strand
ATCCATACCACCTTCTGTACTATACATGATTACATTCATGCCTTTAGCACGGTCTAATAAAATAGATAAATAAAACTCTTTGGTAGGTTGAGGACCTTCGTAATATACGTCTTGAGCTACTAAAATTTTGCTAACCAATTTACCAGCAGGGCCTGTTTGAATCGTAACCAAGGTACCCCCTAAAATATTTTTTGCAAATGTTTCGATATCAGCGGCAGATTTACCCACAGCAACACCTCTTTGTTCTGATCCTTGAATTTTACCTTTACCACGGCCACCAGCATGAATTTGTGCCTTTACTACTGCAAACTTGTTATTGGTTTCATTCGCAATTTTATGGTATGCTGCAACTGCGGCATCCACTGATTCTACTGCTACACCCTCTTGAACTGGGACATTGTATTTTTTGAGTAATTCTTTAGCTTGATATTCATGCAGATTCATAAAAAATAAATTTTGGCGAAGATACTAGATTAAAGGCATAATTTAGTGAGACAATAAGACTAAAATTAAATTTTATTGTTTAAACATCGATCTATATATTTGTAACCTTAAACTTATTAAAAAGTATGAAAAAAGTATTATTCTCATTGACATTATTGGTGGCATCTATTTCATTAGTTTCTTTCACCAATAAAGAAGTTAAAAAGCAAGGACCAACTTACACAGTTGACGCTAAAAAAAGTAAAGTAAACTGGACTGGTTCTAAGACTTCAGATTTCCATACAGGATATTTCCCTGTTAAATCTGGTTCTTTACAATTAATCGGTGGTAAATTAACAGGGGGTAGCTTTGTAATTGATATCGCTGGAAATAAAGTAACGGATGAAGCTGGTGATAGATTACAAGGTCATTTAGCATCTGCGGATTTCTTTGATGCTTCTAAATTTGGCGAAGCTACTTTTACGATTACTGCAATTAAATACATCACTAACGATAAAGTAAGCATCACTGGTGATTTAACATTAAAAGGCACTAAAGCTTCTGTAACTTTCCCTGCAATTATCAGAAGTGCAGATAGAACAGAAAAAGAAAAAGGTTTCTTTGCTGAAGCTTTCTTTCCATTAGACAGAACTGTATTTGGTGTGAGCTATGGCGTTGGAATGATTGATTCTGATGTGCAATTAGCTGTGCATATATATGCTGCAAAGTAATCATATTGAAGATTAGGAATTAAACCCTACTTCAAAAACTGAGTATGGCCGAAAGGCAAAAAAGAACCCCTAATTTTTGTTAGGGGTTCTTTTTTTATACGAAGTTTTTGAATGCTTCATCATAATTACACCCCGTAGCGCTCTTTTAATACATGTAAGTGATGTAATGCGTGGCCAAAGATGATAAAGCCTAATGCATTTACAGAAATAGGGTGGCCATTGGCATTACCCATTTGCTTTAATTGCTCTTCTGTAAATGAAGCGAATAATAAATTGGTAGATTGTCTTACAACTCTCCATTCTGTCAACATATCTTTCCAATTTCTATTGGTAGCAGTTGCATTAGCAGCATATATATTCTCGTCAAATCCTAATAAGTTTGCTGGTTCTTTTCTAGAAATACATAAGGCTCTATAAGCAAATATTCTTTCAGTATCAATTACATGTTGTAACATTTGTTTGATAGTCCATTTGTCTTCTGCATATGCATAATTAGCTCTTTCTGCAGGAATGGCTGCCCATGATTCTGTAATTCTATCATGGTATTGTTGTACTAAAATAGGGTAATCTTTTCCACTTGTATAATTGATGTAGGTTTGATAAAAACTTCCATATTCTGTTGCACTAGGTCTTGACATGTTTTTTATTTAGTATAGATTTATAAATCAAATTTAATTCCTTGAGCTAAAGGTAAACTATTGCTCCAGTTGATGGTATTCGTTTGTCTTCTCATATACGCTTTCCAAGCATCTGATCCACTTTCTCTACCACCACCAGTTTCTTTTTCTCCACCAAATGCTCCACCAATTTCTGCGCCACTTGTGCCAATATTTACATTGGCAATCCCGCAATCACTCCCTTTGGCAGATAAGAATAATTCAGACTCACGCATATTCAATGTCATAATTGCTGAAGATAAACCTTGTGGCACATTGTTTTGTATAGCAATGGCTTCTTCTAATGTTGAATACTTCATTACGTATAAAATAGGAGCGAAGGTTTCGTGTTGTACTATTTGATAATGTGGTAGCGCCTCTGCTATACATGGTTTTACATAACAACCACTCTCAAAACCAGCACCAGATAAAACGCCTCCGTCTATTAAAAATTTCCCACCTTCTTTTTTACATGCTTCGATAGCATTTAAATACATATTCACTGCATCTTTATCTATTAGTGGCCCCATATGATTGTTAGCATCCAATGGATCTCCAATCTTGATTTGTTGGTAGGCTTTTGTCAATTTATTGACAAAACTATCATATACTTTTTCTTGAATAATTAAGCGTCTTGTAGTGGTACATCTTTGTCCAGCAGTTCCCACTGCCCCAAAAACTGCACCAATTAATGACATATCTAAATCTGCATGTTCGGATATAATGATGGCGTTGTTGCCTCCTAATTCTAAAATGGTTTTTCCTAGTCTTCCTGCTACTGCTTTATTTAATTCCTTACCCATTCTAGTAGATCCTGTTGCAGATACCAAAGGTATTCTACAATCATTGCTCATCCATTCTCCTACACTTCTATCACCTTGAATTAAACAATTGACTCCTTCAGGAACTTGATTCGCTTCAAAAACTTTGGCTACAATATGTTGAACAGCGTTTCCGCAAATAGGTGTTTTTTCACTAGGCTTCCAAACAGTTACATTTCCACAAACCCATGCCAAAGCAGCATTCCAGCTCCATACAGCTACTGGAAAATTAAAAGCAGAAATGATCCCAACAATGCCCATTGGGTGCCATTGTTCATACATTCTATGAGAAGGTCTTTCGCTATGCATGGTTAAACCATACAGTTGTCTTGACAATCCTACAGCAAAATCACAGATATCTATCATCTCTTGCACTTCACCTAAACCTTCTTGTAAACTTTTGCCCATTTCATAACTCACCAATTGACCAAGATATTGTTTTTGTGCACGTAATGCTTCGCCTAATTGTCTAACGACTTCTCCTCTTTTGGGTGCTGGCCAATTTCTCCATTCGTTAAAAGCTTTTTGTGCAGTTTGAATAGTTTGTTCATAAGCTGCATGATCAGTAGTCTTTACAGCACCGATAAGTTGTCCATCAACAGGGGAATATGATGAAATGATTGACCCATTAGATGGTATCCATTTTGTTCCTGTTGAACTTCCTTCGTTTTCTTTTTGAATACTTAATCCTTTTAAAAATTCCATTGATCTATTTTTTTATTTTTTCAATTAATCCTGTAGTAGAGAAGCCCTCTACAATTGGATTGATAATTACTTTCCCGCCAGCTGCAACAACTTCTTTTGCGCCCACAATTTGCTCCAAAGTATAATCACCGCCTTTCACTAAAATATCAGGCATTAATGCCTTGATTAATTCCAGTGGCGTATCTTCTTCAAATACCACTACTAAATCCACTATGGCCAAATTGGAAATCACCATTGCTCTGCTATCTGTGTTATTGATTGGTCTTGTAGGGCCTTTTAATCTTTGCACACTAGCGTCGCTATTTAATCCAACAATCAAATAATCGGCTTCTTTGGCGGCTTGGCCTAATGAAAAAATATGTCCTTGGTGTAAAATATCAAAACAGCCATTAGTAAACGATGTTGTTTTGCCAATTAATTTCCAACCATAAATAATGGCTTTGGCTTGCTCAATGCTTACCACTTTATTTGCCATGGATCCAATCTCGCGCATATTAATTCTTTTGTCTATTGATAATAGGTAGTAATATTAAACTTACTCCGCCTAATACTAATACAATTAAAAATTGAGAGAACCATTGTAAGGTTCCATTCGCTAATCCTAATGTGTAATCTACACCGTTTAATTCTAAAACCTTGGCCATAAAATAAGCATAAGCACCAATACCGCCTGGGGTAATAATCATGCCAATGCTAGCATACGCTAAACAGCTAATGGCTGTCGCAAAAGAACTAGCTGTACCTTCTGTGCCATATAATCCAATATAGGTTGCTAATAAATATAAAAACCAAATGCCGAAAGAGTAAAAGAAAAATAAATTGTGTTTTTTTAGTTTAGTGGCACTCATTACCCCTTCCCAAATTCCTTTTAATATTTTTTGAACACCAGTAATAGCATTTTTCAGCTTTGATTTGAAAACAAAAAATAAAATCACAGCAACTGCAATTAGGCCAATGATTATATACAACCAATTTGAACCAGCAGAATTGCTTGCTTGCTGTGCAGCAGATTGAGCTTTTAATTGCATCCATCCAGCTTCGATCACATTAAATTGTAATCCCAACGCTAATAAAAAAACCAATCCTAAACTAATCACATCAAATGCTCTTTCTGCAACAATGGTTCCTACAATTTTTTCTGCAGGTACATTTTCGTATTTAGCTAATAAAGTGCATTTTAAAACTTCCCCTAATCTAGGTATCGCCAAGTTGGCTAAATACCCAATTAAAACTGCTAAGAAAGTATTACCAATACTTGGCTTGTAACCAAGGGGTTCCATGATTAATCTCCATCTTAAAGCCCTTAACAAATGGGATAGTCCCAAAATGATGAAAACAGGTATAATGATCCAGAATTTGGATTGCTTTAAGGCCAGCTTGAATTTATCCCATTCTTGGTCTGGAATTTGATGCATACTCCACCATATCAATAAGATGCCTACCAAAAAGAAGAAACTGATTTTGAGGAATTTGGCCATTTTATGGATATTTTAGGATGCTTTGCAATTTACGACCAATTGTTAATATTAGGGTCTACCTAGGGCATTTATTTAAAATCCTTATTTTTTCGTAACTTCGCAGACTCAAAGTCTTATCTGAGTTAAACAATTTAGCATGTCTGAAAAGAAACGAATCTTATATATCGCCACAGAAATGTCCCCTTATTTGGAGTTGACTGAGTTTGCGGAGATCATCAATAAGCTCGCCATCAAAAGTAACGACAGTGGTTTAGAAGTTCGTTGTATTATGCCAAGATTTGGTGTAATTAATGAGAGAAGGCATCGTTTACATGAAGTGGTACGTTTGTCTGGTATTAATGTTCAAGTGGATAATGACGATTACCCTTTACAAATTAAAGTAGCTTCTTTACCTAATGCAAGATTGCAAGTTTATTTCTTAGAAAACGAAGATTTCTTTAGAAGAAAGCAAATTTTTCATGATGAAAATGAAACTTGGTTTGATGACAATGCATTAAGAACCATTTTCTTTGCGAGAGGTGCCTTGGAGACTGTTAAAAAATTTGGTTGGCCTCCAGATATAATTCATTGTAGTGGATGGATGACTGGGTTAATTCCAGCATATATAAAAACGGCATTTAAAAAAGAGCCTGTATTTTCAAATGCTAAAGTAATCTATACCATTGGTTCAAATACTTTTGAAGAAAAATTCTCTAAGGATTTCTTGACTAAGGCTATTATCAATGCCAATGTGAAAGATAAAGAATTAGAACCTTACAAAGATTTAAATAATGCTGCTTTATTTAGAGGGGGTGCAACCTATGCTGACGCAATCACTTTTGGATCAGATGATATTGACAAGAAGTTAATGACTGAATTTTCTAGCGTAAAAGGCAAAAAAGTGGTACCGTTTAATGGATGGGACTCTGATTTAACAGAGTATTTAGATTTATACAACGAACTTGCAGGCAAATAAAGACAAAATAAATTCATGGCATTCAATCATATAGTTAAGCGCGTTTCAGTTTTTATAGTTTTATTGGGCATTTTATCTTCGGCATGTACAAGAGTGAGTAACTCAGAATTGGGATTAGGTCTTCTTCCCTCATTAGACGCCATTAATACGAAGGATACTATTATAGAAGTAGAGACGGAAACTGTTGATATACCCGATAGTTTAATGGTATACGGTTCAGATAATCAAATTTTGGGAGAAATAAACAACGATCCTCAATTTGGAACAACCAAAGCAACTATGTTTTTTCAAATGTTGCCTGATTTCTTTCCTTTTTTTATTCAAGGATCAAAGGATAGTATCATTGTAGATTCAGCTGTATTAACACTCAAATATGCTGGATTCTATGGAGATACTAGTAAGCCAATAAAAATCAATCTTCATCAAATTGATCCTTCTACTCCTTTAGATATTTCAAAGTATTATCCTGCAAATTTCCCTGAGTTTTACGGCATTCAATCAGGTGCAGCTATGGCTAATCCGGTTAACATCAATTTAGCTAGAATTGGAGATTCTATCATTAATAGATATGAAGCATCCCAATTTCAAATTAGAATAAAGTTATTTGACAAGTATGCAAGAATGTTTATTAAAGAATTTGATTCTAACAATGCATATAGAAGTGATACTACATTAAGAAAATTTTTCCCTGGTTTTGCACTTTCTGTTGACCCTAGTGCAAACAATAATGGCTTGTTAAGATTTAACATGTTAGATACTAATACAAAGTTGGCTCTTTATTACAAGACCAATTATTCTGCTACTGGTTTGGTTGGGAAAGTGGATACAACCGTAGTTAAAATGAGATTTAGGTTATCTGCTAATGGGTATGCTAATTTTATCAAAAGAGATAGAACAGGATCAGAAGTCTCAAGACATATTGGCAAAGCCAATGATTCTTTAGTATTTGTTCAAACAAGTCCTGGAACAGGAGTTAAAGTTAAAATACCCGCTTTAAAGACTTTTTCAAATAGAATTATTCACAGAGCTGAATTAATAGCAGAACAAGTTCCAGATGATGCTACTTTAAATACTATTGAAAAACATATGCTTGCTCCAAAATATTTATTGCTTGCTGCTTATGACGCAAATAATAGTAAGGTATTGCGAAGTGTGCCTAATGATTATCAAACGCTTGCTAATTCAGAAGCTTTTGTTCGATTTGGCGGATTCCAAACAATTAAGGCTTTAAATGGGTATGATAGAGTTGCTTCATACAATTTTAATATTACAAGATATGTTCAAGGGGTAGTATCTAGAAAAGATTCCACTTTTGATTTCAGAATATCAGCACCTGTGAACGATTCAATTAGATATATACCACCTTATCCAAACAATACCATTGCTGGTGTTGAATATATTACCACGTCCACTGCTAATCAACCAGCTATTGGAAGAGTAAGATTGGGTGGTGGTAAGCATTCGAGGTTTAAAATGAGACTTCGTATTTACTACTCAGATTTATAAGATTATAGTAATTATTAATATATTTGCACTTTAAAATTCATCTAAATAAAATAATATGCCGTATTTATTTACCTCAGAGAGTGTTTCTGAAGGACATCCAGACAAGGTAGCGGATCAGATATCTGACGCTTTAATTGATAACTTTTTAGCTTTTGATCCACAGTCTAAAGTGGCATGTGAGACATTGGTAACAACAGGTCAAGTGGTACTAGCTGGTGAAGTAAAGTCTAAAGCTTATTTAGATGTGCAAGAGATTGCACGTGGTGTAATTAGAAAGATTGGTTATACTAAGAGTGAATATATGTTTGAAGCGAATAGCTGTGGTATTTTATCTGCTATTCACGAGCAATCAGCGGATATCAACCAAGGGGTTGATAGAAAGAAGAAAGAAGAGCAAGGTGCTGGTGACCAAGGGATGATGTTTGGTTATGCAAGCAACGAAACAGAAGATTATATGCCATTGGCTTTGGACTTAGCGCACAAGATCTTAATTGAGTTGGCTGCATTAAGAAGAGAGAACAAGGCGATTAAATATTTAAGACCT
>CANHUW010000073.1 GCA_947463975.1 Bacteroidota bacterium | reverse complement strand
TACATTTAAATGGCTTTCTCTATTTGAGGTAAAATTAATAAACGAAGTGCCATTGCTGTAATCAATAATAAAAATGGCAGCAAATGAAACAATGAAAAATCGAATCGAAAAAAACAATCCCTCTTTATTTCGTTTTATAGTTTTAATCGCTTCTATAGTAATAATCTTATAAAGAATAAATATAAAAAAAGCCAGGCCGATGATTATTTTTAACCAAAAGAGAAAAGAGAATTGTGTAATAAATAAAGAAGGAAATTTGAAAAGATAGTTGATAGAATCAAAATAGTATAATCTGGACAAACTCATTAATGTATCTAACGCGATTAATATAAAAAGCAAACCAATTCTAAAAAGTCTTTTTTGTACAATTACCAATACAAATGGAAGCAGTAAATACTCGTAATATATTAAAGGCCTATCAATGGAATATTGATAAAAGCCATTTAGAAAAACATTCAGTAGAATTATAATAGCCGCTATGATAAGTGGCTTAAATGTTTTTCGTAATTGCATTGAATGAATTTAGATCCTAGCAGCTATCTCTGCTTTTAAAATAGCATAGATAGATTCAACAGTTCCTTCACCTTTTACATGCACTACTTTATTGAATTGTGCATAGTGTTTTGCCACTGCTGTTGTTTTGTCGTGGTATTCTTGAATACGCGCGCGAATAATTGTTTCGTTGGTATCGTCGCTGCGGCCTGAGGTTAAACCTCTTCCTAATAATCTTTTTACCAATTCTTCTTCACTCACTTCCAATGCCAATACCACATTGATCTCACTTGACTTGCTTTTTAATAAAGCATCTAATGCAATACATTGTGCAGTGGTTCTTGGAAATCCATCAAATAAAAATCCTTTTGCTTCCGGATGCGATTGCATAAAATTATCTACCATACCAATCACGACTTCATCTGGCACCAATTGACCAGCATCCATAAAACGCTTCGCCTCCAATCCTAAAGTTGTTGAATTGCCAATCTCTTCTCTTAATAAATTACCAGTAGAAAGGTGTTTTAAGCCAAATTCTGCAATGATAGATTCACTTTGAGTGCCTTTTCCGCTTCCCGGAGGGCCAAATAAGATTAGATTGAACATGCTAATGAGTTGAAAGATTCGTTGTTGCTAACAAAGATACAGAACTAGCGTAAATTTTAACAGATGCTTGCTTAAAAAAACTGAACAAAATAACTGAATACTTGTTAGTATTTTTGAACTAAGAATATGTATATGTATAAACTAGTCTTTGTATTGCTCTGCTTTTCTCAAATAGCATGTGCACAAAACAATTCAAAACCAGCTCAAATCAACTCTAGTATGAGTAACAAGAACAATCCTTATTTTAAAAAGAATCAACAGGAGCGCGTTGTAGTACCCGATAGTATATGGAAGCAAATTCTTCCAGCAGATGTATATGAGATTGCAAGACTAAAGGGAACAGAGCGTCCTTTTACGAGTAAGTATGAAACTTCTAAAGAAATAGGCACTTATTACTGTGCAGCTTGTGGGAATGCCTTATTTAAAAGCGATACCAAATTTGATAGCGGTTGTGGATGGCCTAGTTTCTACGAACCTATTGCAAAGGGTTCTATTATTTATACTCCGGACAATAGTCATGGAATGAGAAGGACCGAAGTTCAATGTGGCAAATGCAAAGCGCATTTAGGCCATGTTTTTGAAGACGGTCCTCCTCCTACAGGATTACGCTATTGTATCAACGGCGTTATCCTTGATTTTGAGAAAAAATAAATTTACTCATGTGCATCTTCTGCTAGCTCATTCGCTACCACAGAAGGAACATTGATTAAGCTTCCATAAAACAATGCATTTAAAAATAGCTTGTTGGTACCATACCATGCTCCTCTAAAATTAGGCTCATCGGCAAACAAGACTACTCTACCCATTCCCTCTTGACCAATTAAAATAGATGGATTGTTTCGCATCTTCTTTAATGTAGTTGCATGAACATACCCACCCACAACAGGTTCATTTAAATATTGTGCCACTGTATTATAAGGATTGGTACTCTTTTGGAAAAAGGTTAATCCATTTTTGTACACGGAAACATATTTATTGGTAAAGCCATAACCGATAGGATTGGTTGTGTCTAAATCTATTTTAAAAATAGATCCACCTAATGCTTTGGCACCCTCTATCTCAACAGCTCTATCATACAATTGTCTTGTACTACTAAAAACAGAATCAGTTATTAATTTATGTTTAGTAATACCGTTCTTTATGGCCCACTCTGCTCCACCTTTAATGGTAATTAATGTATTACCATTTTGGATCCATGCTCTAATTTTATCTACGCTTGATTTGTCTAGTAAAGCATAATTACCAGATACCATGATCATCGTATTATACCTTGTCAAATCAATTCTTGAAAAAGTTAACACATCTGCTTTGGTGATTGGCATGCTTAATCTTTGATCTAATAAGTGCCACACTTCACCCGCTTCTGATGCAGCAACACCAGTACCAATAATCATGATGGCTTCTGGCTTTTTTAAGGTTCTCACATAATTACTTCCTAAATCAATGCCCGCATTGCTATAGCCTGTGCTAATACTATGTACTTCTAGATTCGCGTCTTTGCTTGCAGCTTGAATGATTTCATATAGTTTTTCACTTGATAATTTTTGTTGTTGAACAGACACCACAATAGTACCATAACCAAATTGTTTATCTGTTGAGCCAATTTGTATACTAAATGGTCTGGTTGCTGTTTGAACTATAACTCCTTGTTTTTGTAAATCAAAAATAAATTGATGGATATTGTAATCTGTATTGTTTACAATATAAGCATAGGTGCTTTTTGTGGCAGCAGGCTTTGTTGCATTGAGTGCTGCATTTATTTTAGCTCCAGCAACAAAAGCGGTTTTAACTTCTGTATACGGTAAATTAAATGCATGTATTAAACTCCAAGTAGAAGCATCATAAAAAGAACTATCCTTATATGGAATTTGGTTTTCAAAAATAGTTCTTACCATGATATGATTGTCTTGTGCCACAGGAACATAAAACTGTTTACTATTCGGCACTTCATATACATCTACTCTATGAATTTGTAATACATCCACAAAAGCTTTTGTTCTATTATAATCATTAGGATCACCAAAAACATATCCTTTAATCACAGATGCTTCTGCTTGCTTTTTAGCGGTCTCATAAAAGTTTTTTCTAAGATCTAATAAAGCGTCTTTTTCTGCAAGTGATGCTTTGATGGTAGCGAGTGATGCAGTAAACTGATTTCTTATGGTGAAAGCAAATGTGATGGGGATAGTGGTGGTTTCTTGTATATGACCTCTACTACTTCCTTGTTCAAACAAAAATCCTGCACCACCATAAAAATTGATATAGCTACTTCCATATCCTGGATATAATTTATCAAACGCTTCTTTTGTAAAATACATTGAGCCAATATTGTTAGCCGCCTTGGTAAAATATTCTGCAAATTTTGGATAGATATTTTTGTACAAATAACCTGGTACTACCGGATTATTACTTGCCTCTTCTCCCGGATCAAAATAGAAAGTTGAGTTGGTGCCCATTTCGTGGTGATCTGTTTGAACATAAGGTCTCCACTTGTGAAAAAAGTTAATTCTATTTCTTGTTTCAGGAAAAGTAGCTAGATACCAATCTCTATTTAAATCAAACCAATAATGATTGAATCTTCCGCCTGGCCAAATTTCATTATGTTCTCTATCATTAGGGTCTGCCACTGGTGGAAATCCTTTGTGCATATTAGCCCAACTTGTATGTCTATCTCTTCCATCTGGATTAATATTAGGATCCATGGTGATGACCATTTGAGATAACCATTGTTTTGTTTCCTCAGATTCGGATGCGGTTAAATAGTAAGCTGTTAACATAGCCGCTTCGCTAGATGAGGGTTCGTTGCCATGTACGTTGTAAGCTAGGTGAATTACCAATGGTACATTCTTGGTTGCGCCATTTTTTTGACCTGCTAGATGTGCTTCTCTAATAGATTCAATGTTTTGATGATTCTTTGGATCTGTAAAGACAGCTGTTATCTGTGCTCTATGCTCAAATGTTTCTCCAATAATTTCACTACTTACTCTATCAGATAATCTATCTAACTCTTTAATATATTCTACAATTCTTTCATGACGAGTGTGCTGCTCACCAATATTGTATCCCAAAAATTGTGCTGGACTAGGAATCGCTGGATTAAGTTTTCCTGCATTTGGATAAAAATAATTTTCTTGTGCAAGTGCTGTTAAAGTAAACAATACTGCACTAAATAATAATGGAAGTTTTTTCATATGACTAAACTGTTTGAGTGGATGAAAGTTTGTTTTTCTTATTGAAATAAAATATTGAATACATGGTGATGATCACGCCTATAAACGATAATAGCATTACACTTTGAGAAAAGAATGAGGTCCATTGAATGTTGAAAGTCATCCCTTCTTTTACTAGCATTACTGTTACACTTCCTACATAACCAACCGAATCGGCAACATAAATAAAGAAGCCCACATTGCCTTTCATTGAAAATGCAGCAATTAAACGATCAAAGAAAATAGAATTAAAAGGGATATATACTAAATACAATCCCAAACCTACTAACATCATCCACCAAAATGGATCTAATAATTGTTGGGTAAAATAATAAGTAGAAATACCAGCAATAATAAAGCCTACGATGATAAATGCATGTGCCACCATCAAAGCTTTAAAATTATTTTTAATCGCAACGATGGCTCCAATTAATACCAATATTAAAATAGTAATAGGCGTTTCGGTTTCTGTAAATACTGCTGGTCTTGATGCATAACCCATTTCTTTCCACATATCTGCAGAAAAATTATCTCTAATATCTCTAAAGATGGTGGCAAATAAATACACCATTACAAAAGCAATAATACCAGGGAGGTACTGTTTCAAAATTAGTTTTCTATCTGATGCGGTCATGGGAATACGTTGTGTTCTTAAAGCTTCATCCTCTGCACTCGGCGGTGGTACTTTTTCTAAACCATATACACAAATGATTAATGGAATAGCAAACACTAATCCAGTGGCGAAGGGTATCCAAAATTCAGAGATGGCAAAATTTTGTATCAACCAACCTCCCACAGATTTTACCCAACCAGAAGAAAAAATAAAACTCACAGCCAATGCCGCACCAATAAAGTCTGTACTTTTTCTTCCTTCCACATAGCTAAATACCACACCCCATAACATTCCTAGGGGAAATCCATTCACAAATAAAAAAATTACATTATACGGAGCGGGTACAAGAGCAAAGAAAAACCATGCCGCCCATGCAATACCCGTTAAAAGAAATATTATTTTATATCTATTCTTTTTTTCTAGTCCAGAAATAAAACGGATGCCATAAAACTTAGCTGATAAATAACCCAACATCTGACTTATTACCAATGCGGTTTTATACGCAATGGGACCAAACATCCATCCATCAAAAGTACAAACAGTAAAAGATTTTCTAAAACCAAATACAAAAACATAAGTGCCAAAAGCAACCATTGCTGCATACAGCGCAATTCCTTTTTCTTTGTTGATCATTGGCATCTTTCGTCTTTACTTCAAATTTAGTGTTTTATACACGCATTTATTAACTAAATTAGTGCTTTATGAATAAGCAAAAGATTTGTATTGCACCATTGGATTGGGGATTGGGTCATGCTACCAGATGCATTCGCCTAGCTAAATCTTTGATGCAATTGGACTACCAAATTTATATTGCAAGTGAGGGGTATCATGAAGTGATTTTAAGAGAAGCCTTACCCGGAGCTACTTTTTTACCATTAGCCGGTTATCGAATTCAATATAGTAAAGACGGCAAATGGTTCTTACTAAAGATGATTGCACAAATTCCCAAGATACTTTTTAGTATTTATTATGAAAGAATTTGGTTGCGTAAAATGCAGCAGCAATTTCAATTTGATATCATCATTTCCGACAATCGCTTTGGCTTCCATCATAAAAAAATTCCTTCTGTATTTATTACACATCAATTAAATATTCAAACAGGGCTTGAGTTTACCAATACCATTGCAAGATGGTTGCAATATCGTTATATTCAAAAGTTTAGCAGTTTATGGATACCAGATATAGAAGGTAATTATAATTATGCGGGTATTTTAAGTAATCCAACAGTGAAACCTTCCATGCCTACTTGGTATTTGGGGGCGCTTTCCAGATTAAGTCCAAGTATAGAAAAAACAACATATGAGCCCATTCAATTTTTAGGAATTGTGAGCGGGCCCGAACCTCAAAGAACACTTTTTGAAAACGCACTATGGATGCAGGGAAATGCGAGTGAAATGAAATTTGCGGTGGTTGCTGGTAGACCCAGTGGAAACAATGAGCCTATTATTTCCAATAATGGAAAATTATATCCACATACCAATGGTGCTCAACTTTCAGCACTCATTGAATCGGCAGAATACATCCTTTTCAGAGGAGGATATACTAGTTTGATGGAATTGATTCCTTTTCAAAAAAAATTAATCATTATTCCAACACCTGGACAAACAGAACAAGAATACCTCGCTACATGGTGGGAAACCAATGGGTGGGCCATTTCTTTTAGTCAAGAAAATTTTACTATAAAGGAAGCACTTCATAAAGCTGCTTCGATGGAATTTGCACAACCTTCTTTTCAGTCATTTTCTATAGAAACATTAAAAGACAAACTCAAGGACTTAACTTTGTAAGTATGGCGATTCAGAAGTTGACGATAGAAGATTTTGTTGCAGTAGCCAATACGGGTATTGTTATTGATGTGAGAAGTCCTAGCGAGTTTGAACATGCACATATTCCGAATGCATTTTCACTACCTCTTTTTAATGATGAAGAACGTGCAATTGTAGGTACCACCTATAAACAAAAAAGTAGAGAGCAGGCGATTAAAATTGCACTTCCATTTTTTGGAAACAAAATGTTGCCCATGGTAGAGCGTGTAGAAAAATGGGTAAATGATTTTCAGAAAAAAAATACAATAGTACATACTACAATATATGTTCATTGTTGGAGAGGCGGCATGCGCAGCGCAGCAGTTGCGTGGTTATTAGATTTATATGGATTCAAAGTTTGTCAAATTATTGGTGGCTATAAAGCATACAGAAACTGGGTATTACAACAATTTGAAAAACAATATACTTTAAAAGTTATTGGAGGGTATACTGGATCTGGTAAAACAGAAATATTAAAAGAGCTATTGAAGCAAAAGCATACTGTGATTGACTTAGAGGGCTTGGCATCTCATAAGGGTTCTGCATTTGGCGCGATTGGTCAAGACAAACAACCTACTCAAGAAATGTTTGAAAACAAATTGGCTATGGAGCTTTTTTCATTTGCCGATCAAACTATTTTGATTGAAGATGAAAGTCAAAGAATTGGTACAGTGATGTTACCTACACCATTTTTTAAATTATTGAGAAGCAGTGATGGCTACTTTGTTAAAATACCTTTTGAAGCGAGATTAGATTTTATTGTTCAGGGCTATGGTGGTTTTAAGCCCGAGGATTTAATGGCCGCTACATATAGAATTCAAAAAAAATTAGGTGGATTAGAAACCAAATTGGCCATTAATCATATTGTAGAAAAAGATATTAAAGCGGCGTTTCATATTTTATTATCTTACTATGATAAATTATATGAAAAAGAAAAAAAACTGATTCATATAGAGTCAACTAAAGTGGATCCTATTGAAAATGCAAAACTAATACAATCATGCATCAACTCTTAAAGTGGTGGTATTTTAAATGGATGGGCTGGAAAATTGAGGGAGCATTTCCATATCATTTAAAAAAGTCTGTAGTCATTGTTGC
>CANHUW010000072.1 GCA_947463975.1 Bacteroidota bacterium | reverse complement strand
TCTATAAAACCTGGAGCAATCGCATTACAACGAATATTTCTACTACCTATTTCAGCAGCAATAGATTTAGTAAAACCAATGATACCCGCCTTACTAGCAGCATAACTTGATTGACCAGCATTTCCTCTGATACCAATGATAGAGCTCATGTTAATAATACTTCCAGATCTTGCTTTCATCATTGGACGAATTACTTGCTTGGTCATATTAAACACACTCTTCAAATTAGTTTCCATTACGTCGTCCCATTGATCAGGGGTCATGCGTAATAATAAATTATCTTTTGAAATACCTGCATTGTTTACACAAATATCGACTGTGCCAAATGTTGCTACCACATCGTTCACAAAAGCTTCACATGCTGCGAAGTCACCTGCATTGGTTTTGTATGCTTTTGCTTTCACACCCAACTTTTCTATTTCAACAACTAATTGATTTGCTTTTTCGGCACTACTATCACTTACATAAGTAAATGCAACATGGCTACCTTGTTCTGCTAATTTTAATGCAATAGCAGCTCCGATACCTCTTGCTGCGCCTGTTACGATAGATACTTTTTCTGCTAATAATTTCATTACTTTCTATTTTTAATAAACCAATAAGTATGCATCAATATGATACTCATATTTACAAATATAATAGGATTATCCTGTTTTAAAAAACCATATACAATCCAAAGCAAGCTTCCAGACATGTTGGTGATTCTTAGTTTTTTTACATCCTGTATCCCAAAGGAACCTACTACCACGGCAGTGGCTATCCATCCTAACGTATCAATCATTTTGTATTTTTTATTATCCTTCTAGGTGAATACATCTCAGCTCTTCTATAAATGTACGCTCATTGGAAAGTCTAGGCACTTTATGTTGTCCACCCAATTTCCCTTTTCTTTTCAGCCACTCATGAAAAGATCCTTTTTTCACCGCAGTAATTTGAGGAAGCCCTAAGGCAATGTCCTTATGTCGCTTTGCTTCGTAATCACTGTTTAATGCTTTTAAATTATTATCCAATGCAACAGTGAATGCGTGTAAGTCTTTAGGCGCTTTTTCAAATTCAATTAACCATTCGTGCGCTCCACTGCTCTGATCCGACATATACACAGGCGCTGCAGTGTATTCGTGTAATACTACATCAAAAGCCGCGCAGGTTTTGGCAATGGCGTGATCTGTATTATCTGCAATGACTTCTTCACCAAAAGCATTGATATATTGTTTTAATCTCCCACTTACTTTTATTTTAAAAGGATTGAGTTGAACAAACTGAATGGTATCTCCCACTAAATATCTCCATAAGCCACCATTTGTGCTGATTACAATCGCGTAATTTTTTTCTAAGGCTACTTTGTCTAAGCCAATTGTTTTTGGATGGGGTTTTCCATATTCTTCAATAGGCATGAACTCATAAAAAATTCCATGATCTAAAAATAATAACATGCCCTCTTCATCAATATTGTCTTGAGCTGCAAAAAATCCTTCACTAGCATTGTATATTTCTACATACTTACATCCTGATCCAATGATTTTTTCAAATTGTTCTTTATAGGGTGTAAATGAAACACCACCATGAATGTATAATTCAAAATCAGGCCAAACTTCTTTAATGTTTTTTTTACCAGAGATTTCTAAAATTCTTTTCAATAAAACCAATGTCCAGGTAGGCACACCCGAAATGGAAGTGACTGGTTCGTTGATGGTGCTTTGTGCCAACGCTTCAATTTTTCCTTCCCACTCGTCCATTAATGCAATAGCCAATTCTGGTGTTCTAATAAAGTTAGACCAGAAAGGAGAGTTTTGTAATAAGACACCACTTAAATCTCCAAATTGAATATTGTCTTTAATAGGATGTACTTGATGGCTACCCCCGACTACCAAACCTTTACCGGTTAATAAATCGCTATCAGGAAAAGCATGATAATAGATCGTCAAAACATCTTTTGCTGCTTGAAAATGATTGTTTTCAATGCTTTCTTTGGTTAAAGGAATAAACTTGCTTTTATCGCTGGTGGTACCACTACTTTTTGCAAACCATGCAACAGGTGTATTCCATAACACAGATTCTTCACCATCCATGATCTGATCTATATAGGGCTTTAAATCTTCGTACTCATGAATAGGAACAGTTTCTTTAAACTTTCTGATAGTGAAAATGTCGGAGTAGCCATATTTTCTGCCAAACTGAGTGTATTGACCATGGGTAATTAGGTCTTGTAATACCTCACGCTGTGCTGCAATGGGATCATTTTCCCAATGCTCAATACGCCAATAGCGAAAACGAGCCAATCGTGAAAGGGCAGGACTAAATATTTTCATTTACTTCCCACAATATAAGAAATTACTTGGCTTTTTGACCCATCTCAATAATCCAATCCTTGCGTTTCAACTCAAAATTGGTTCCTAAGTATAGACGACGAACTTGCTCGTCCTCTGCTAATTCTTCTGCAGTGCCGTGCTTAAATATTTTTCCCTCAATTAATAAATAAGCTCTATCACAAATAGATAAGGTTTCGTTTACATTATGGTCTGTAATTAAAATGCCAATGTCTTTGGTTTTTAATTTAGCCACTACCGATTGAATATCTTCTACTGCGATAGGATCCACGCCAGCAAAGGGCTCGTCTAATAAAATAAACTTAGGATCTACTGCTAATGCTCTTGCAATCTCTGTTCTTCTTCGCTCTCCTCCACTTAAACTATCGCCATTGTTTTTTCTTACATGGTGTAAATTAAATTCATCTAATAAGCTTTCTAATTTGGCTTCTCTTTCTTCTTTATTCAATGCAGTCATTTCTAAAACAGCCATAATATTATCTTCCACAGATAACTTTCTAAATACACTTGCTTCTTGAGGTAGATAACCCAATCCCATTTGAGCTCTTTTATACATCGGCAGCTTGGTAATATCTTCCTCATTTAAATAAACAGATCCTTGATCAGGTGCAATCAATCCAACTACCATATAGAAGGTGGTAGTTTTACCTGCACCATTCGGTCCCAATAAGCCCACAATCTCACCTTGTTTTACAGAAATGCTCACATCATTTACGACTTTTCTGTTTTTATATTGTTTTACAAGATTGTTGGTATGTATGGTAAGCTTCACTGTAAAAATTTGTACAAAAATAAGGCTAAATATTAACTATTTTTGTGTTCTATGCACGTAACAGAACATTTAGCAAAGGCAAAAGGTACATTATTATCCTATGAGGTATTACCACCATTGAAGGGAAAGACCATCAAGTCATTATTTGATCATATAGACCCCTTGATGGAATTTAAGCCATCATGGATCAATGTTACTTATCACAGAAGTGAGACCATTGCTAGAACCAAGGAAGATGGAAGCACCGAGATGGTAGATGTGCGTAAGCGTCCAGGTACGGTGGGTATCTGCGCTGCCATCATGAACCATTATAATGTGGATGCTATTCCGCATATTATCTGTGGCGGATTCTCCAAAAGAGAAACAGAAGATGCTTTAATTGATTTACAATTTTTGGGAATCGACAATGTACTGGTGTTAAGAGGTGATGCAGAGAAAGGACAAAAAACATTTGTACCCACACCTAACGGAAATAAACAGGCGATTGATTTATTAAAGCAAATTGTTGGCTTAAATAATGGTGCATATTTAGATAAAGATATTTTGAACGGAAGTAAAACTAATTTCTGCATGGGTGTATCTGGTTATCCAGAAAAACATTTTGAAGCACCTAGTATGGAATTTGATTTACAAAAAGCCAAAGAGAAAGTAGATGCAGGTGCTCAATACATTATGACACAAATGTTTTTTGACAACAAAAAATATTTTGAATACGTAGATGCTTGCAGAAGTATAGGTATCAATGTGCCGATTATTCCAGGATTAAAACCTATTACCAATAAAAAACAACTGACTGTTTTACCTAATATTTTCTTTGTAGATATACCAGAAGCATTGTCTAAAGCAATGAACGCCGCTACAACAGACGAGGCTTGTGAGCAAGTAGGAACAGAGTGGTTGATACAACAAAGCAAGGAGCTAAAAGCAGCAGGAGTGCCGGTGCTACATTATTATACACTGGGTAAACCCAAAGTAATCAGAGACGTTGTTGCTAAAGTGTTTTAGCCTTACTTTTTAAAAAATCATCAAACTGATTTAAAGTTAAATTTTTCGCAATGATTCTTTTGTTGGCGTCTAGTAAATAATAAGTAGGTGTTTTAAATACATCATACAACTGTCTGATAGTCGTTGGTTTTTTATTAGCAATTTCTTTGTTAAGTGCATCTTCTGTTTGATAAACATGATACCAATCCACAATATTGTTTTCAGCTAAAAAAGTTTTCCAAGAAGTTAACTCTTTATAATTAATATTTACTCCCACAATTTTTACACCCAATGCTTTCCAGCTGGCTTTGTATATAGAATCTAATTGTGGAATTTCTACTTTACAATGACTACAGGTAGGATCCCAAAAAGCAATGAAAGTATAAGCTGCAGCGGTTTTGTATAAAGAGAAAGGTTTGTCATTAATGGTGTTGATATCCAATGCAGGAGCGGCTAAGCCCAATTGATTGGCCATCATACTGTAAGCTCTTTCCGTAATGGATTTCTTGGAAGCTTCATTCAACAAAACGGTATCTCCTTTTGCAAAAAAGTTTTGATACAAGTGCAAGAACACTTTATCCTGTCCCATGAATTCTGGACTGATGTATTTGTTAGTGAACTTGAAAAGCAAAAATGGATAAATCTCTTTACCTGTTTTAGCAACAGTTAACATGTATTGCACTTCTTCAATAATGGAATCAGCATCTCTTGCTACATAATTTTTAAAGTACTCATCTAGTTTTGCTTCAAAAAAGGGCGTTCTAATTAATCTATTATCATTAAACACCACATCGTCCCAAAAATGATTTTTTACAAAATAGTATGGATACAAACTATCTGCTTTGCCATTGATAATCGGTATGGCTGGTGCTTCTGGGCGTTGCATCACACGTAACAAATAGCTCATCATAGATGTTGGATGTGCTTTCATGAAGGAAGTTCTTTTGTCCTTCAATTCCTTGTCTTTACTGATATATTGAGTTCTATAGAAGGAAGAGTCAGCTGCAGTACTAGAAGATTTAAATTTATTTTCAATGGCTGCTAATTCGCCTCCAATTGTATTTACGGCAACAGAATACTCTTTAAACAAATCATTTTCTAAAGAACCAACAATGGAATAATTTGTCAAATTGTTGGTGTCTGCAATAATTTTAAAATTTTGCGCATCGTCTACAATAAAATCAAAGAGAATATTGTACTTCGGGTTCACTAAAAAGTAAATACCCGGTGTCAATTTTTGAGGTCCTTTAAAGACACCCTCACTTTTTTCATTTAATACACAAGAATCAGCTAAAACCCTATTGTTTCCATAATTGGTGCCAATATATATTTTGGTATTTTGATAAGGTTTAAGACTTACCTGAATTGTATGGCCTACAGCCTTAGTTGGTTTCTTCACCTGTGCCACCGTTTGTTCAACCAATCCACTAAATAATAACACGAAACATATCCAGTTTTTCATAGATCTATTTTAATTGGATTCAAATATAATTTATAAGTCTCATTTTATTCAAAAATCAAGGTTGGTTGAGTACCTTTGTTCCAGTGAGAAAAAATAAACAAGCCCCTATTCTAGAAAAAGTATTGATTGAGGACTATGCCGCAGAAGGCAAGTCTTTGGCACGAGTAGATGGAAAAGTAATTTTTGTGGAAGGAGCCGTCCCAGGTGATATTGTAGATATTCAATTACAAAAAAATAAAGCCGACTGGGCAGAGGGTTTTGCAAAGACCTTTCATAGTTATTCGTCCAATAGGGTACAACCATTTTGCGAACATTTTGGAGTGTGTGGTGGTTGTCAATGGCAGATGTTGCCCTATGCACAACAATTACAATACAAGCACAAGCAAGTAGTGGACAATCTTACTCGAATTGCTAAAGTGGCTTTACCAGAGATTGCTCCTATTTTAGGCGCATCTCCCACCGAGGGCTATAGAAATAAAGTAGAGTATACTTTTGCCACAGAAAAATTTATACCCTTTGAGGCATTTAGAGCAATGAAGGCTGCAGGAACATTGCCAGAAAAATCGGTGGGTGCAGGAGGATTTCATGCAAGAGGCTTTTTTGAAAAAGTAGTGGAGATAGATACCTGTCATTTACAAGAAGAACCTACTAATTTAATGAGAAAGGCGGTGGCGAATTTTGCTGTAACGCATGACATGCCATTTTACAATATCAAACAACATGTGGGTTGGTTAAGAAACATGTTTGTAAGAAATACTACACAGGGTGAATGGATGGTGAATATTATCCTTGGATATGAAGACAAAGAAAAAAGAGAGGCTTTATTAAATCTATTGTTACAACAGTTTCCACAGATCACTACTTTATTGTATACCATTAATACCAAGCGAAATGATAGTATGCAAGACCTGGTACCACAAGTGTATTTTGGTAATGGGTATATCACCGAAAAATTAGAAGACTTCCAATTTAAGATTAGTCCAAAATCTTTTTTTCAAACCAATTCTTATCAAGCTACAAAGTTGTATCAAGTGACTAGAGACTTTGCAGAACTCACCGGAAAAGAAGTGGTGTATGATTTGTATTGTGGAACAGGAAGTATTGGCATATTCTGTAGCAAGGAAGCGAAAAAAATTGTAGGTGTAGAAGTAGTAGCAGATGCTATAGAAGATGCTAAAATAAATGCATCTATCAATGGCTTACAAGACACTGCATTTTTTGCAGGAGATGTGATTGATATATGTGATGATGATTTTTTTGCAGTGCATGGAAAACCAGATGTGATTATTACAGATCCACCAAGAGCGGGTATGCACGAGAAACTAGTGCGTAAATTATTGGAGATGGAAGCGCCTACGATTGTGTATGTAAGCTGTAATCCTGCAACACAAGCTAGAGATTTGGCTTTATTAGATGAAAAATATCAAGTGACTAAAATACAACCAGTAGACATGTTCCCTCATACTTTACATATCGAAAATGTAGTTCAATTAAAAAGAAAATAAACAATGAATCAATTTAGACCTACGCGTTTTGAAGTATTGCCTACCATTGTAAAAAACTTATTAATTATTAATGGTTTATTGTTTTTAGCACAAAACACTTTTGCAGGACCAACCAGTAAATTTTCTTTCGAAGATTATTTGGCCTTACATGCATGGCAAAGTGAATTGTTCCAGCCATGGCAATTAATCACACATATGTTTTTACACGGCGACTTTGGACATATTTTTGGAAATATGCTAGCGCTGTGGATGTTTGGCTCTATTTTAGAAAACCTATGGGGACCACAAAGATTTTTATTGTTTTACCTGCTATGTGGAGTAGGAGCAGCAGTCATACATTTAGCTATTTTATCTTTTGAATTAATGCCTTTGATCCATCAATATAAAGACATAGTGACATCTAATTATGTGCACGATGCCACTTATGACCAATTTATGAATTACTATAATAAGAAAGTGAATGTGGCTACTTTAGGCGCAAGTGGTGCTGTTTTCGGTATCTTAATCGCTTTTGTGTATTTGTTTCCTAATACCTATATCTACATTTATTTCTTATTTCCTATTAAAGCAAAATGGTTGGGAATTTTATATTTTTCTTATGAACTAATTTTTGCACTAAGAAATTCTGCAGGAGATAATGTAGCTAGATGGGCGCATGTGGGTGGTGCGGTGATTGGTTTTATTTTAGTGTTTATCTGGAATAAAAAAAATAGAAAAACTTTCTTTTAATATCAATTCATTTAAATGAACGATCAATCCAAAAAGCCTTTATGGGGTGCAGACAATAATGCATTAGTAGCATTATTGGCAGTGAATTTGGTAGTGGCAGTGGCTTTTGTTTTTATGAAAGTAACTTATTACTTGGAAGGATTTCCTGCAATGGACTTTCAAAACGAAATTTACCAATATGTAATTTTATTGCCAGCCAAATTA
>CANHUW010000071.1 GCA_947463975.1 Bacteroidota bacterium | reverse complement strand
GCTATTTCTCTATTTAATGGAAATGTCATGTTATTAACTTTAACATGGTTGTCATAACTAATTTTACAAGTTCGATGTTCATTAATATCAACATCATCTAATTTCAATTGTAATATTTTAGTATGTTCCGCATCTAAAACAACTAAGTTTTTAAACAAAGTCCCCAACAAACTGGCTTGTAATCTATCTTCGGTTTTTTTGAAAGATAAAAGCTTGGCATTATCCATATAAATAGGATTGCCCACTACTAAATCTTGAATGGTTTCAAATGAGAATGGAATTCTAACAATTTCTACCAATGATTGCAAAGGTCTTTTGTCAATTTTCTTGGTCAATGGATAAAACAAGGTAACAGAATCTCTTTTAATGAATGCCTTCAAACCAATTACACCCATCGCTCCTCTAATGGTAATATAAATAGCGCTATCTTTCAAAATACTCATATTCGCAATATACGTATCGGCATTTTTTTCAGATTCATAGTCTAATTTAATTTTAGCATTCATGGTAGTGAATGTAATTTTATCTTTACTAAAATGATCTACAATTTCTTTTACAATAGATAAAGAATCAATCTCTGGGACTTTTTTCAAACTACTACTATCTGTTGTGGATAATGCATCTTGAATTACCTGTACTTTTTTTACATTCGTACAAGACGAGAGCACCCAAACCGCCAACAATATATAAACTAGTTTTCTCATTGATTTAATTTTTGCCTGTATGGCCAAATCCTCCAGCCCCTCTATCTGTTTCGTTTAATTGATCAACCTGTTGGAATGCAACTTTTTCAACCACTTGAAAAACAACTTGCGCAATTCTATCACCATTATGAATGGTCTGAACCTCGTTGGATAAATTAATGATAATCACTTTCACTTCCCCTCTATAATCTGCATCAATCGTGCCTGGAGTGTTTAAACAAGTCAATCCCTGCTTAATGGCTAGACCACTTCTTGGTCTTACCTGCGCTTCCAAATGTTCAGGCATTTCAAAAAATAATCCAGTGGGAATTAATACTCTTTCTAATGGAGATAAAGTGATAGATTGTTCGATATTTGCCCTAATGTCTACACCCGAAGAACCGGCTGTTGCATAAGCAGGTATGGGATGCTGGCTCTTGTTGACAATTTTAACAGTAGTAGGCATGATCAACAAAAGTAGGTATAATTTAGAAAAAAAGCTTAGAAGTAAAACACAGAACCAAATCTTAAGGTATTGGATAATGGATTCTTGGTAATTCCGCCGCCAGAAGGCACTAAATAAGAAATGTTAAATTTAGATTGTTGGTATTGGAAACTAGTACCCAAGGTAAAATATTGCATATTGCCAAGGTTCTTGTTATTGTCAATAAAATAACCTGCCCTTAAGAAAAAACGATCGGTATAATTATACTCCGCTCCTACTGAAATTTTTAAAGACTCCCCAATAGGCATACCATACTTATTGGTAAATGAATTCAAATAACTTGCTATAACAGATTGAGAAAAATATTGCTCTCTCAAAGCGGCATAATCTGGATCCACTGCTGAAGGACTTGCAGGAACTAGTAAACGATTCACATCAGCACCAAATTCTATAGAATTATCTG
The DNA here is from genome assembly GCA_947463975.1 of Bacteroidota bacterium. Taxonomy (GTDB): domain Bacteria; phylum Bacteroidota; class Bacteroidia; order Chitinophagales; family Chitinophagaceae; genus Sediminibacterium. The sequence continues at coordinate 6,500 of CANHUW010000071.1, read as the reverse complement.
TATCCACTTTTGTTAGATAACCAATACCTATTCCCAAATTGGCAGGTATAAAGTATTTGTTTTTAGTCGCATTGGAATAACTAATTTTTCCTCCTAAGTTGGATAATAACATACCTACATGCCAACCTGTTAAATCTTCATTTTGCTTATAAAACAAACTAAGATCTCCTGAAACAGTATTACCAGCCCTATAGTCTACCGCATTTCCAATAAAAGATCCTGTAACCAATCTAGAATAAATATATCTTAAAGTTATACCAGCACTTAGTTGATCAGAGAGTAAAAAACTATAACCAAAATCATAACTAAACTCACTGGGTCTTTGTTCAGATGTTGGCGTTCCATTGACATCAGAAAATTGAATGTTACCCAAACTGAAAAATCTTAATGAACTATTAATGCTACTATTGTCGTCAATTTTTTTATAAAAGCCAGCACTCGCTAAATAGACATCAGTTAAACCTAAATCTTTCAACCAAGGAGTATAATTGATTAAGAAACCTTTTTTTTGTTTTAATAAAGGAAGCTTCGCATTGTTACCAAATAGATCATTTGACTCAGGAGACATTGCTAAAGATAAATTTCCCATACCACCTGATCTTGCATCTGGAGAAATTAACATAAAAGGAACAGCCGTACTTTGAATAGAAATTGGTTTTGTTTGTCCCAAAGCCTTCCTATTAGTGAGCAAACTGCATAGCGTAATAATAACAAAAGCAAAAACTTTCTTAGACATAGTATAGATCTTGATTAACTACACGAAGATACCTATTGATCGTCGATATATTATAATTTCACCAACTTATTTGATAAAACAAAAGTCTGAGATCCAGCCCTCACAGTAATGGTATACAGATACATTCCGGGAGCTATCATTGCACCTGATGCGTCTCTTCCATCCCAATCCAGCACCCACTTATTAGCAATATTTTTATGCGGTAAAATTTTATTTACTAGTGGTTGTCCGTTTAAATTTCGAAGAGAAAATTCGGTTTGAATGATGGGATCTTGTACGTTTAAATCAAAACTAAACTGGGTAAAATTCATCATTGGATTAGGCTTGTTGACTAAATCTTTGGCTTCCAATTTGTCTTGAGTAGGAACAATAAAACTTAAAGTATCTTTTGAAAGATTACCTAATAGGTCCCAGGCCTTAATGATCAATTGATGCTTACCTATAGATAAGTTAGGTAATCTATATAGAATTGTTCCAGATTGATAAGTATCTATATCTGCCATATAATAATTGTTTAAGACATATGGTTGTCTCACATTATCATCAATAATCAACTGCAGGTCATGCCCTAAAGCATTTCCAGAACTTTGAATGCCAGAGCTATCTTTTAATTGAATCATTAAATTGGCTTGATCCGTTATCCAGCTATTATTGGTAAAATTAGTATCGTTTATATAAGCATTTATTTGTGGACCACTTGTATCTATTTGGCTAATGGAATAGGCAGATTTTATAAAAATATTATTGGCTACTCCAAGTGCCTCTTCGGTTGGATTGTATGCAAAAGATTGGACGATAATTGAACCACTAGTTGTACTTGTTTCTTTTGGTAGTACAAATCGTATTGTAAATTTTCCATTCGTAACAGTTGCCTTTCCTTTATATAAAATACCTTCTCTTATAGGGATGTTCGTTTTGATACTTGATGCTTGATTGGCTAAAGTTGTTTTTTCTTTCATCACATCGTAAACAATGCAATCCACCCAGCCATTAAATGAACTATGTATGGTTTGATCCTTCATAATTTGACCATTAATAGTAGCTAATGTCCCAGCATCCAATGTATCCTTTACAACATGTTTTATCTTATTTTTTGCAATCGCTAATAGCAATGCAGGATCCCCTAATAAACTAAATTTAAATGCATTCAATCGATCTCCTTGCATTGACCAATTGGCATTTTTGGCCATTTGCAAAGCCCTTCCAATTGAATAATACTCCCCTTCTTTATTGGGTACTAATAAGGCTTGAATAAATTGTTCATTGATTTGTTTGTTACTATATGCAAATACCAATCGATTGGCTGCCACCAATGCTATAATACCTTTACTGTTTTGCATCAATGTATTAAATCCTATTGGATTGAGCTGTGGCTGGTCGTAAGGCGCAAAATCGCAAGATGCGGTAATCATCAAAGGCAATCTTCCTGCATTATCCCATGTCTTTATGCTTTCACTATTAATCACTGCCTCCTCGGTAAGCCTTAAGTAATTTCCATGACCTGTATAGTTCAATACCAAGGAACCATTTTTTATATTTTGTGCAATATCATTCATGACCAAAGGATAACTTAAACCTCCTGCAACATTACTTGCAGGATAAAGATCTAAATAAATTTTTTTGTGGCTCAAATTAGCATTGTTTTTTTCCAAACCTTCAATAATACTTTCTGCATCTTGTAAGTGCAAATTATAATCGCCATCATCAGCAATCCATGTAATTTGATTTTGCCATGACCCTTTTGAATTACCTATACTATATTGAATAATTTTATTCACCATAGTATCTGCTTCTGTATTCGTTTTTGATGGAATTCTTCCAATAGCAATTTCTAAAGAATCAATACTTGAGGGGAAATTAATATCTGCACCTTCTTTTAAAATAGCATAAAAATCATCCGAAGCATAACTATTCAAAATATCTAAAGAAGCTTCACTTTCAAAAACAGGAACCTGATTTTTTTTATTCAATCTTCTCATATTAAAATCCGCAGCACCCATTATACATAGGTATTTTGCAAATGGTTGTTTATCTTTTTGATTATTAAATTGCAGCCATTTCAAATAATTTCTAATTGCTATAGGATGAGTGAGCCCTCCAGAAAATTCATTATAAATTTGGGCAGGATCGATGATCTCCACCTTATATCCATTTTGTTGCTGATGAAAATTTTTCAATTTGGAGGCTGCTGACTGAAAAGCACCAGGCGCGAGTATCAGGTAATCAATCTTTGTATTACTTAATACATTTTGATTACTCAGTGTATCAATACTTGCAACAGCTTCAAAAGCATTTTGCTTTACAGCAAAAAAAGCTTGACGAGCAGTACCATAACTTGAAAAATTGAATTGATTATTGCTATAATTAGTGGGCAAAGCCAAAGGTTGCAAGGGATTGCTTATATCCCAAACCATTGAAGTTGCATCAGCATCCGCTAGCTCATATAAATAGTTTTGAGCATCTTCTTGGCCATGAAAAAACAGGGAGTTTCGATTGGTATACTTTAATGTTTTTGTTAGGTGGATTGTAATAAAATCTAACCAGCCGGTACTGCCTAATGGCGCATTATACTGCAAGGCAATATTGGTATTGGATACATTATTTTTGGTTGGCCAAAAAGAAAAACTGTCTACAATCATATTTGCACTTGCGTCATACACTAAGCCAGAAACAGGTTGAATGAAAGTGGATTTAATTTTTGTAGCTGACCAGTTAAAATCAAATTGCGCTTTTTGTGTATAGTGGGTGGATACAAATTGTCCATTCACAAATACTGGTATTGAATCAATTAGATTAACTGTATTAATATTGGTTGAAATAGAATTTACTTTTCCTTGCCCCTGACCCATTGGACTGCCTAACCAAAGCTTTCCACTATTTAAAACATTAAGACTATCAAGTTCCCAAAGAATATGTTCTTGATAGGTGTTTATTTTTTGATTCCCAATAGAAACAGTTTTAGCTGTTTGAATTCTTTTGCCATTTTCTCCAATGGTAAAAAAATAAAAAGCTGTGTCAGTATAATGTAATTTTTTATGTCTCCATTGAAGCCCCTCTCCCCATTTTTCCCAATCAATATTTCCAGGTGCATAAAAAAGGAATTGATCATTTTCATTAAACATGCCATCGCCTCCATCTTTGACCATAATGGATATTTCTTGGTTACCCACTGGAACATTGGCAGGTACTTTTTCTGATAATTGGGTGAGATCAAATCCAAATAATTGAAGCTTGTTGGAACTGATGGGTATAGAAATACCCATTTGTTTTAATTGCGCACCAGTCACTTGATAAATGGCTCTTTGGGTGGTGGCTATTTTGAACCACTTCCCTTTACTAAAATCAGCTGTCTGACATACTGCATTAGTAGGGTTAGTAAGGTTCAGGATTAAAAAATAGACAAGAAGCCATCTCATGGCCTAAAATTAGGGTTTTACTAACATAAGAAATGCTATATTCGCAGAGTATTTTAAACCCCTTTTGCATAAATTATTCTTATGAATTTTATAAATAGTATTTTACTGTTTTTTGCTTTTTTAATAGTAGGCCCTGCGATCGTTTCAATGGAGTCGAATTCAAATATTCATAGCCTTCGTTTCACACCAGCTCCAAGCGACCCATATGAAGGTACCGTTTTGGTAAGAGGGGGCACATTTGCAATGGGCTTGGACGAAGAAAGTGTAATAGGTGACTGGAACAACAATATTAGAAGAGTGACAGTAAGTATTTTTAGAATTGATCAATATGAAGTAAGTAATAAAAAATATAGAGATTATACGAATTGGATCAGAGAAGTGTATAAGCCATTAGGAAAGGATTCTATTTACAAAACAGTACTTCCAGATACCTTAGTTTGGAAATCTGATTTATCTTACAATGAACCCATGATTGAAGGTTATTTTAGATCTCCAGCATTTAACGAATATCCTGTAGTGGGTGTAACTTGGGAACAAGCCAATGCTTATTGTAGATGGAGAACAGATAGAGCCAATGAAAAAGCATTGATTGCAAATGGTTTAATTGATGCAAAAAATCCATACTTAGGTAAATCTCAAATTGATTATGACAGAGCAGATTCAATTAGAAAAGATCTTACATTAAGAAGACAAAATAGAAATTTAGGTGAGTATGTTTTAATCCCTGATTTTAGGTTACCTACAGAGGCAGAATGGGAATATGCAGCTAAATTGAGTTTACAAAAATCAAGACCTGGTGATAAAGCTTCTAAAACTGGGCCAAGTGCAAGTTCAAAAGGCATCATTGATCCGCTAGATGCCGCTTTCCCATGGGCTTCTTCTGGCAATGAAAATATCAGATATACAGGAAATGAAAAAGGAAAAAACAAAGGTGCAGTGGGTATGTATAAGGCGAATTTCAAAAACGGAACAGGCGATTATATGGGTATGTCTGGAAGAGCAAATGACGGAGCAGCATTGCCTAGCAAAGTAAATAGCTTTAACCAAAGCCCTTTGAATATATACAATATCAGAGGGAATGTAAACGAATGGGTATTGGATTTATATAGACCAATGAGTACCATAGATATGGATGATTTTAATCCATACAGAGCAAACGCAGTGGCTGATGGCGATGATTCTACTACGGCTATTTATCAAACAGGTATCAATACTTTAATCTCTAACAAATCAAGAGTGTATAAAGGTGGTAGTTGGAAGGATGGATTGTATTGGTTAAACCCAGGAACAAGAAGATTTTTAGATCAAGATAAATCTACTAACACCATTGGCTTTAGATGTGCAATATCTGCATTTGGAATGGACAATAGCACCAAACCAGAAAATGGTGGTGGTGTCGTGAATTGGTTCAAAGAAAAATTTAATATAAACTAATGAAGTTAAGAATAGGATCTGGTATAGATTTTCATCAACTAGTAGAAGGAAGAGACCTTTGGATTGGAGGCATTAAAATACCACACACAAAAGGTGCTTTAGGACATAGTGATGCAGATGTTTTATTACATGCTATTTGCGATGCTTTACTAGGTGCATTAAGTTTAGGTGATATAGGTACACATTTTCCAGATACTGATAATGCTTTTAAAAATATTGATAGTAAGATTTTATTAAAAAGAACCTACGATCTAATTACTAGTAAAGGTTACCAGATTGTAAACATTGATAGTTCTTTATGTTTGGAAGCACCCAAGATTAAACCACATGTGTCTGCGATGCAAGCATGTATTGCAGAGATTTTACAAATTGGTGTGGATGATATCTCCATCAAAGCAACTACTACTGAAAAAATGGGTTTTGTGGGAAGAGAAGAAGGTTTAGTAGCATACGCTACATGTTTATTAGCAGCAAAATAGTTTTATGCAATTACCGTCTATTGCTTTTTTATACGAGCTTTTTGAAAAGCACCCAAGTGTTCAAACCGACACTAGAAAATTACAATCAGGAGATATTTATTTTGCTTTAAAAGGCCCCAACTTTAATGGAAATCTTTTTGCATTATCCGCTTTAGAAGCAGGTGCTAGTTATGCCATTGTAGACGAAGTAATTCCAAACAGCAGAAGTGTTGATCATCGCATACTTCAGGTAGATGATGTACTCACTACTTTGCAAGTATTAGCAAAGTATCATCGTCAACAATTTACCATTCCCTTTATTGCCATCACAGGAAGTAATGGGAAGACCACTACCAAAGAATTGGTGTCTACTGTTTTAGCAAGTCATTTCAAAACCTATACTACCAAAGGCAATTTAAACAACCATATTGGTGTACCCTTAACTATATTAAGTGT
>CANHUW010000070.1 GCA_947463975.1 Bacteroidota bacterium | reverse complement strand
TTTTTCTGCTAAAACCCAAATGGGAGTTCCACCATAGTATTTTGGATTGGTTACTAATTTAACATTAGACATGGAATATTGTACTCCAGTGGCTTTATCAAAATAGGTATTATCTACTAATCCATTATGGGCAGGATATTGTCCTGTAGCAATCGCATAATGATTAGGGAAGGTTAAGCTAGGAAAAGAAGGAATCATGTATTTAGCGCGAACACCTTCTTTAGAAACTTTTTGCAAAAAAGAGGCATGATGTAACTCTGCAAAATCAGTTCTCATGCCATCAATGGATATCATGATCACATAGGGCTTTTTCATTTGAGTAGCACTATTTTTTCTGCCAGCAATAATTTGTTGTGTTGTATCCTGTGCAAAGCTTGAAGCAATCATCATCATTGCTGCCATGCATAAATTAAATCTCTTTAACATCTTGTTTATTTTTTCTAATTCTTTTTGAAATTTCGACAGTTAATATAGCGACAATAATTCCACCACCAAGGTCTAAAGGAAAATGTTGTCCTAAATACACTCTTGAGTATGCGCAAAGCATTGCATAGAGTAATCCAATCAACATCATTTTTTTATTGTCAAATAAATAAATCGTTAATAAAAAAATGGAAAAGGCAGTTGCAGTATGACCTGAAGGAAAACTATTCAATTGATGCATTGCCACACCCTTAACCGTATGTATTAATTGAGGATCTATTCCACTCGCGATGGGTCTTGTAATAGTTGGAAAGAATACTTGTTTAGGTACTTGAGTCAATAAGGTTGAAATTGCAAAGCTATATAAGATGATTGCTTTGTCTTTTTTAAAGTACCAGCCAACAACAACTATATATGGAATCCATATCCATCCCTCTGCTAAATACGTGCAACCTAATAATATAGTATCCGCAATACTGCCAAAATCATGGTTTAATATCAAAAACAAAGGAATTCTTCCCATAATAGCACTAGTACTTATTAGAACAATTGCAATGAATAATGCACTTGTTCTGGCAATAGGGTAAGAAGTAGCGGTTTTTGGATTCATGTATGCCAGGAATTATCTTGTAAAATTACGAATGTTCGGTGGCTAAGTCAACTAAAAATTAAAATGGTTGTTATAACTTTACCCTTCTTCATGAAACAGCCAAAAGAACAAATAAAAGTAATAGGTGCTAGAGAGCATAATTTAAAGAATTTTGATATATCTATACCTAAGAATGAGCTAGTGGTGTTTACGGGGGTGAGTGGAAGTGGCAAATCCTCCTTGGCTTTTGATACTATTTACAATGAAGGTCAAAGGCGATATATGGAAAGCTTTAGTGCTTATGCGCGTCAATTTATGGGGCAGATGGAACGCCCAGATGTGGATCAAATTACTGGACTATCTCCTGTAATTGCTATTGAACAAAAAACAACCAATAAAAATCCAAGATCCACAGTTGGAACAGTGACAGAATTATACGATTTTCTGAGATTATTATACGCAAGAATCGGAAGAGCCTATAGTTATAATACGGGTAAGCCAATGGTGAAATTTTCAGAGGCTGAAATCATACAAAATATTTTCACACAGTTCAAGGATCAAAAAATAAATTTATTGGCACCAGTGGTGAGAGGAAGAAAGGGACATTATAGAGAGCTGTTTGAAGAGATCAGAAAAAAGGGTTTTGTAAAAGCAAGAATTGATGGGGAGATGGTGGAGCTAAAACCAAAGCTTCAAGTGGATAGATATAAAATTCATGATATCGAAGTGGTAGTAGATAGATTACCAGTGAATGACAGCATGAAAACAAGGTTGGGAGAAAGTGTTGGCCAATGTTTGAAGATGGGTAATGGATTATTATTTATAGTGGAAGAAGGTAAAACTAAGACGGTTCAGTATTCAAAGCAATTGATGTGCTTAGATACTGGTTTAAGTTATGAAGAACCATCTCCTAATAGTTTTTCTTTTAACTCGCCTTATGGTGCTTGTCCAACTTGTAAAGGATTAGGTAATGTATATGCTATAGATTTAGGATTAATTATGCCAGATACTGCCTTAAGTATTAATGAAGGGGCTATTCATCCATTAGGAGAGGCAAGAGAAGCAAGTGTGTTTACACAGATTAAACAGTTTGCTAGAAAACATAAGATAAGCATGGATAAAGCCATTAAGGACTTATCTAAAGAACAAGTAGATTTAATATTATTTGGAGATAAAAATATCAGCGCTAGTGTTGATTTGGATTTGAATGACGAAAACATTCCCGATACTTTTACAGGAAGTTACGAGGGTATAGTACCTATGTTAAAAAGATGGTTTACTTCTTCACAAAGTACAGACCATCTAAAAGCATGGGTGGAGACTTATATGGAATTAAATACTTGTTCAACTTGTAATGGGGCTAAGTTGAAGAAAGAAAGTCTATGGTTTAAAGTAAACGAAGAAAATATTGCAGCGTTAAATGACATGCATTTGGATGATTTGCAAAAATGGTTCGTGCAATTACCCAAAAAATTGGACAAAAAAGAATTACTCATTGCGACTGGCATTTTAAAAGAGATTGATGATCGTATTTCTTTTTTAATGAATGTGGGATTGTCATATTTAAGTTTAAGTAGACCTTCTAAATCTTTAAGTGGTGGAGAGTCACAAAGAATTAGATTGGCAACACAGATAGGTTCTCAATTACAAGGTATTACGTATATATTGGATGAACCTAGTATTGGTTTGCACCAAAGAGATAACCAAAGATTAATTATTGCACTAAAGCAATTAAGAGATATAGGCAATACTGTTTTAGTGGTAGAGCACGATAAGGATATTATGATGGCATCTGATTACCTGGTGGATATTGGACCTAGAGCAGGTATACATGGAGGACATATTGTAGCTCAAGGAACTCCTGCTGAAATCATTCAATCGAAATCTGATACCGCTTTGTATTTAGCGGGAAAGAAAAAAATAGCAATTCCAGAAGAGAGAAGAAAAGGGAATGGAAAAAAAATTACCATCGAGGGAGCAGCTGGAAATACCTTAAAGAAAGTTAACTGTGATTTCCCATTAGGAACTTTTATTGTGGTGACTGGCGTGAGTGGTTCTGGAAAATCTACCTTAATCAACGAAACGCTTTATCCAATTTTATCACAATATTGTTATGATAGTAAGACCAAGCCAATGCCTTATAAAAAAGTAACAGGTTTGGAACATATTGATAAAGTGATTGAGATAGATCAATCACCCATTGGTAGAACACCAAGATCTAATCCAGCAACTTATTGCGGATTCTTTACAGATATCAGAACCTTATTTGCATCGGTTCCTGAGGCTAAGATTAGAGGATACCAAGGTGGTAGATTTTCTTTTAATGTAAAAGGAGGTAGATGTGAGGTTTGCGAAGGGGGTGGTATGCGTGTGATTGAAATGAACTTCTTACCAGATGTATATGTGCATTGTGAAAAATGTGGAGGTAAAAGATACAATAGAGAAACTCTAGAAATTAGGTATAAAGGGAAGTCCATTAGTGATGTATTAAACATGACAGTAGATGAAGCATGTGAATTTTTCCAAGCAGTCCCTTTTATTTTTAGAAAAGTAAAAGTATTACAGGATGTAGGTTTGGGTTATATCACTTTAGGACAATCTGCAGTTACTTTAAGTGGAGGAGAAGCACAGCGTGTTAAATTAGCTACAGAGCTGGGTAAAAAAGATACCGGTAAAACTTTTTATATCTTGGATGAACCTACTACTGGATTACATTTTCAAGACATTCAATTATTAGTAGGTGTATTGAATAGATTAGTAGAAAGAGGTAATACTGTATTAGTCATAGAACACAATATGGATGTGATTAAAGTGGCAGATCATTTGATTGACTTAGGTCCAGAAGGCGGATCGGGTGGAGGAGTTATTCAATTTACAGGTACGCCAGAAGAGATGATTAAAAAATCAAAAACCCATACTGCAAAGTATTTGAAAATAGAAATGGAGTATTAGACTTAATTAGGATCTAATCATGGGGATATGCTCGATTTCGTCTTCGTAATACAAATCGCCAGATTTTACAAATCCTTGCTCTTCGTAGAATTTCTTTAAATATAATTGCGCTCCAATCTTAATAGCATGTCTGCCAAATAATCTTTCGCATTCTGCAATAGAGTATTGCATCAATTGTTTTCCAATGCCTAATCCTCTATGTCTTGGAGAACCAACTACTCTTCCAATACTTTGGTAACCTTTATAACTTTGATCAACATCAAATAGTCTTGTACTAGCCACTAATTCATTATCTAGCCAACCCATAGTATGGTATGCAATTTGATCATTATTATCCATGTCTAAAAAAACGCAGTTTTGCTCTACTACAAATACCTCACTTCTAAGTCTTAATATAGCGTATAATTCTTCCACAGAAAGTTCGGAGAAATGCTTTGTGGACCATTTTATAGAAGATGTATTGCTCATAAGAACAAAAATAAGGCTTAAAATAAACTCTTTGGCAATATTGATGGCAATCCGAGTTTTATTTTGCAATTTTGAGCAAATTTTCCATTCATGGCTAAGAAAGTAGCAATTATTGGCGCGGGTCCAGCAGGTTTAACAGCAGCCTATTTATTGGGTAAAGCTGCCCAAGAAGTAACTGTTTTTGAAAAAGATCCTCAATATGTAGGAGGTATTTCAAGAACCGAATCTTATAAAGGGTATCATTTTGATATTGGTGGACATCGTTTCTTTTCAAAGTCAAAAGAAGTAGAAGATTTCTGGACAGAGATTTTAAATGATGAATTATTAGAGCGTCCAAGAAGCTCTAGAATTTTCTACAATAAAAAATTCTTCTCTTATCCATTGGCAGCATTTGAAGCTTTGATGAAACTAGGTATTTTTGAAAGCTTTTTATGTGTGATGAGTTATTTACAAGCAAAAGTATTTCCGATCAAAGATCCACAAAATTTTGAAGACTGGGTAACCAATCAATTTGGAAAACGTTTATTCAATATTTTCTTTAAGACATACACAGAAAAAGTTTGGGGTATTCCATGTAAAGAAATTTCTGCTGACTGGGCAGCGCAAAGAATTAAAGGATTGTCTTTAAGCAGTGCTGTATGGAATGCTTTATTTAAACCAAGCGGTAAAAAGAGTAAGGGAGAAGTGATTAAAACTTTGATTGATTCTTTCCGTTATCCGAAGCGTGGTCCTGGTATGATGTGGGAAGAATGTGTGGTGAAGAGTAAAGCCTTGGGTGTAAAAATTGAAATGAATACAGGGGTGAATAAAATTGAGAAGACTGGAGATACTTGGAAAGTATACACTAGCAATGGTGCTGTATTAGAAGGATTTGATTATGTATTGTCTTCTGCGCCTATGAGAGAATTGATCCCTGCTGTTGCACCTGCATTTGCACCAAATGTATTGCATGCTGCAAGTCAATTAAAGTATAGAGATTTCTTAACAGTGGTGTTAATCTGTAAAGATCAAGACGCCTTTAATGATAACTGGATTTATATTCATGAACCGAATGTTAAAGTTGGTAGAATTCAAAACTTTAAGTCTTGGAGCCCTTATATGGTGCCTGATCCAAATATGGCATGTTATGGACTAGAGTATTTTTGTTTTGAAGGGGATGGCTTATGGACTAGTAGTAACGAAGAGTTGATTGCTTTAGGTACTAAAGAAATCAATCAGATTGGTTTAACAAAGCCAGAAGCGGTGGTAGATGGTTATGTTGTAAGACAGCCAAAAGCATATCCTGTATATGATCATGAATACAAAGACCATTTAGAAGTGGTTAGAGAAGCTATTAAAGATTATAAAGGTTTATACTTAGTAGGCCGTAATGGTATGCATAAATACAATAACCAAGATCATAGTATGATGACAGCCATGTTAGCTGCAAAGAACATTATTGCTGGTAAAGAATTATTTGATCTATGGGAAGTAAATGAAGATGCTGAATACCATGAAGGTGGTGACAGAGGCGCTGCTAGTGGTATTGTTGGTCGCGCTGTTCCAGAAAAGATAAACTAATATCCCCATAAAAATAAAGGCCTCAATTTGAGGCCTTTATTTTTATAAAATCATGAGAGATGGATATTAGGAGTTTTATATTTTTAAAAACTCCTAATATCCATACTTTCCTTTCCAGCGCTCGTGAAGGAATTTTTTGAGTTCTTCCTCTCTTGCGTTCTTTTGGGGTTGAAATAGGGTAGTGCCTTTGATTTCATCTGGTAAATATTCTTGCTCTAAGAAATTGTTTTCACCTAGATGTGAATACTGGTAGTCTTTACCATAATCCATATCCTTCATTAATTTGGTAGGTGCATTTCTTAAATGCAAAGGTACCGGTAGGTTGCCTGTTTTTTGTACTAATGAAAGTCCTTTATTGATGGCTTCGTATGCAGCATTACTTTTTGCAGAACTTGCTAAATAAATAGCACATTGTGAAAGAATAATTCTGCTTTCTGGATAACCAATCTTATTTACTGCGTCAAAACAATTATTGGCTAGTAATAATGCATTAGGATTTGCATTACCAATATCTTCACTTGCGAAAATCAGCATTCTTCTGGCAATAAATTTCACATCTTCTCCACCCGCAATCATTCTCGATAACCAGTATATAGCACCATTTGGATCGGATCCTCTCATGCTTTTAATGAAAGCAGAAATAATATCGTAATGTTGTTCACCATTCTTATCATACAATGCAATATTGGTTTGGGCCACTTCCATTACCCAGTCATTGGTTAATAACAAGGGTTCATGCTTTTTGCTAGTGCCAATTAATGCTTCAACAGATAGTTCTAATAAGTTTAAAAGCTTTCTACCATCCCCACCACTTAGCTGAAATAATGCCTCTGTTTCTTTTACCTCAATTTGGTTATTATGAAATAGGGCGTCTTTTGAAATTGCTTGATGAACTAACTTTTCTAAATCTTTTTTATCAAGGGCTTTTAATACAAACACCTGACATCTAGATAATAGGGCACTATTTACTTCAAAGCTGGGATTTTCTGTAGTAGCACCAATTAATGTAATGGTTCCTTTTTCAACCGCACCTAATAAAGCATCTTGTTGTCCTTTATTGAAACGATGAATCTCATCAATGAATAAGATTGCGCTAGTTTGTACTTTAGCTTCCTCAATGACTTCTCTTAATTCTTTCACACCACTACTAATGGCGCTTAATTGATAATAAGCGCTCTTGGAAGCTTTGGCAATAATATTAGCCAAAGTAGTTTTTCCCACTCCAGGAGGGCCCCATAAAATCATGGAAGGCACTTTGCCCTGCGTTATGGCTTTTTGTAAAACACTATTTTCTCCGGAAAGATGTTCTTGTCCCACTAGGTCCGCTAAAACTTGCGGACGTAATCTTTCTGCTAATGGGATATGCTGATTCATTATTCAAATAAATAATTGTACTCTTTTACCAATCTTAGCGTGGTTCTTATATGCATTAATCCAATTAGTCCTGTGATGAGTAAAAATACAGAAGCTGCTTTAATCACTTTAAGCATCATTGTAATATTTAAACCTTCTGGTAAACCAGCTTGTTGTGACATAAATTCTTCTGTAATTTTCATCAATACCATATCGCTAGACATTAAAACACTTGTACCATTTAAAAAAAATAAACTACACAAGAATAAACTCACATAAGCATTTACTTTAATCCAGTCTTTTAATTTAGCTGATTGATGTTGCTCTCTTTCGATGCCTCTTTTTAAGAAACTAAAACTTAAAAATGTATAAACTACTAAACAAGCTATCGCAAATACAAAAATCAATACACTTGGATTAGCCATTGCAGTTATTAAAAAAGCGATATCTATAAATACAAATAATAGTGAAAGTGGAATTAATATAAAACTAAGTATTCTGTATAATTTTAGCGAAGCTGGCATTGTCTATTTTAGATTTAATTTAATCTGTAATTCTTCAAATTGTTTTTGATCTATTGCACTTGGGGCATCTAGCATAACATCACGACCACTATTGTTTTTAGGGAAGGCAATAAAGTCTCTAATACTTTCACTGCCCCCTAATAATGCGCATAAACGATCAAAGCCAAATGCAATACCACCGTGCGGAGGTGCTCCATATTCGAAGGCGCCTAATAAGAAACCAAATTTATGTTGTGCTTCTTCTGGGCTCATGCCCAATGCTGCAAACATCTTCTCTTGTAGGTTTCTTTGGAATATTCTAATTGATCC
>CANHUW010000069.1 GCA_947463975.1 Bacteroidota bacterium | reverse complement strand
TTTTGCATCTGCATCTGATGGAGTTAAAAATTTAAATGAACAGTTTGTTACTATGACAAAAACGATGGAGGCAATGAATAATTACTACGGTAAATTATCCGAAGCTTCTAACGCAATGTCAAGTTCTGCAGCAGATGCAGTTAGAGCAAAAGAACAAATTGCATTATTAGCGGATAACTTGACTAAGTTAAATCAGATTTATGGTAATATGTTAACCGCAATGCAAGGACGTTAATTAAAGCAGTAAACAACAACTTCATTTTTAAAACTAGTATAGATGTCATTACCCAAGGAGCCGAGGCAGAAGATGATCAACATTATGTATTTGGTGTTGACTGCATTATTGGCATTAAATGTATCTAGCGAAATATTGAATGCATTTAAAACTATTGAACAAAGTTTGACCAATGCAAATGTGATTATTCAAAAAAAGAATACAGACATTATCAAATCGCTACAAAAGAAATTAGAAGATCCTAAAACTTCTGATAAAGCAGCTATATGGGCGCCAAAAGCTAATGAAGCGCAAAAATTATCAGATGAAATATTTGCATATGTTGAATCTTTGAAAACAGGATTAAAACAAGAGGCTGGATTAAAAGTGAAAGATGGTAAAGAAGAATATAATGATCATGATTTAAGTTCTACTACTAGATTTTTTTTAAAAGGCAATACTCCTAATAGAGGAACGGAATTATTGAATAGATTAGCTGAGTATAAAAATAAACTAGCTGCATTAGATCCAGCAATCGCTAAAGATGTTATACCAACTTTACCATTAGATTTAACTATTCCAAATACTTCATCATTAGCTGGTAAAAACGATTGGGGCTATGCATATTTTAATATGACGCCACCAATTGCTGCAATCACTATTTTAACTAAGTTCCAAAACGATATAAGAAATAGTGAGTCTCAGGTAATGGAATATTGTCATAAAGAAATTGGAGAAGTTGAATTGGTGTACGATCAGTTTAATGCATTTGCTTCTTCTAATTCACAATATTTAATGTCTGGAGAAGAATTAGTGATCACCGCGGGTGTGGGTGCATTTAGTAGTGCTGCAAAACCTACTATTAGTATTGACGGAGCTGTTTTACCAATTGGTCCAGATGGCACTGCTTCCTATAAATCAGTTGCGGGTTCTCCGGGTCTAAACAGTAAACGTGTCAAAATCTCTTTCTTAAAACCAAATGGTGAAACTGCTGTAGTAGAGAAAGATGTGAAGTATACCGTTGGTACGCCTACTGGGTTAGTAGTATCAACAGACAAGACCAGGGTATTTTATAAAGGCTTGGATAATCCTTTAAGTGTAACAGGTGGTGGTGGAGCAGAAAAAGTAAATGTTAGTGTAGAGAGTGGTGCAGCAACAGTTAGAAGAGCTGGACCTGGTCAATATGTGGTTAATTGTACTCAATTAGGTGCAGTTACTTTAAATGTGAACGATGGTAAATCAACAAGCAAAGTAACTATTCCAGTAAAAAGAGTTCCAGATCCAATTGCAATTGTGGGCGGAAGTGCTGGTGGCAATATGGCTGCAAGTGTTTTCAGAGCTCAACAGGGTGTTATTGCTGACCTTAGAGACTTTGTGTTTGAAGGAATTAAATTTAATGTAGTTTCTTATTATGTTATTTGCACTGGGAAAGGTTTTGACGAGCCTGATTTTGAAGAAGTAACTGGTGCTAGATTTTCTGGCGGTGCTTCTGCTTTAATCAAGCGTTGCCAACCAGGAACAACAGTAACAATAGGCGAAATTAAAGTAAGTGAGCCAGGTGGAGGTACTAGAAAATTAGATCAAACAATCACTTTCATTCTACAATAAGTAAAGTGATTTAAAAATAAGTTGTTATGAAAAAGACCTATTTAGTTTTGTTGGTATTTGCTACAATATTTGTGCAAACAAATAGTTTTGCGCAATTTAATTTGCCCAAGAAAAAGGGGGCAGCCAATAAAACAACAACAGATAAAGTAGTACCTACTTCTCCGAGTGTAGAAACTGTTCCTGTGCAAGTTGTCCCTGCTCCTATCACAAATAACAATACGGTTGATCCAAATATTAAGCCCACTAAAGTAGTAGATACTACTGTAGTGGGTGGGTTTAATAGTAACAATAAGAAAAGTCTTAGAAACAACTATGCGTTTTTCTCTGAAACTAAAAAAAGAAAAGGGGTGCAAGAGCGTTTGCCTTTACCTTATGAAAATTTAAGAGAGGAAGATGCATTATTTAGTGAATTTGTATGGGAAGAAATTGATGCAAGAGAAAAAATTAATAGACCTTTTATATATCAGGCATATGATGACAATGGTGATCAAAGATTCTTTGCCATTTTATTAAGAGCCATTGAAAAAGAGGGCATTACAGCATTTGGTGCGGAAGATGATCGCTTTACTACGCCTTTAAGTATGGACGAAATAAATGCAAGCTTAAAAGGCACATTAGATACACAATTGGTTCAAAATGTAGATAATCCAAATATATATGATACTTCGGTGATCTATAATACCAAATTGGCGCCACAGCCTGATTCTATTTATACTTTTAGATTAAAAGAGCAATACATTTTTGATAGCAAAACAAGTAGAATGTATTGTAGAATCATTGGTATAGCGCCAGTAGCTTCTATTCAAATTAGAGATAAGGTAATTAAAAGACCTTTATTCTGGGTGTACTATCCTGATTTAAGACCTATTTTAGCGCGTAACGAGGTATACAATCCTAAAAACTTTTCTAGTAGAATTACTTGGGAAGAGTTATTTGAAAGTAAATTTTTTAATGGGTACATCATTAAATCTACTTTAGATAACTATAATGATAAGCCTTTAAATGCTTTATATAAGGATCCAATCAGACGTTTGATAGAAGGTGAAAAGATTAGACAAAAAATCTTTAATTACGAACAAGAACGTTGGGTGTATTAATCTTCTTCTTTAGCAAAAGCGTCTAGTAAGATTTTTGTTTTTTGTGCTCCAATGATTTCCCTAAGTAATGCGGGACTGGCTTTCTTAACCTTATTGGTAGATTTAAAGTATTGTAAGAGTGTTTCTTTTGTTTTAGGTCCAATGCCTGCAATCTGATCGAGTCCTGTTTCCAATGCGCCTTTGGAGCGTTTATTTCTGTGAAATTGAATTCCAAATCGGTGTACTTCGTCTCTAATATTCCTAATCAATTTATGTGCCTCACTATTCCAGTTGAGTAAAATAGAATTGCTGTCGCCCACAAAAAATAGCTCTTCTATGTTTTTCGCTAAACCCACCATGGTTACTTTATCTTGAATCCCTAATGCTGTTAATGCTTCCAATGCAGCATTTAATTGTCCTTTACCACCGTCGATAATCACTAACTGAGGAAGTGCTTGGTTTTTAGTTATTACAGAATGATATCTTCTATATACCGATTCTTTCATGCTGGCAAAATCGTTGATACCTACCACAGTTTTGATATTAAATTTTCTATAATCAGATTTACTAGGTACACCATTTTTAAAACATACCATTGCAGAAACAGGGTAAGCTCCTTGGAAATTAGAGTTGTCAAAACATTCTATATGGGTAGGAAGTTGTGAAAGGTGTAAAACATCTTTCATCTCTTCTAATACACTATTGGGGCTAGTATCAGTTACTAACAGTAAAGCTTGCTTGTGTTTCCATTCTTTTAATGCATAGTCGGCATTTTTTTGAGAGAGTGCTAATAATTGTTCTTTCTCTCCAACTTTTGGAATGGTGTATTTGATGGAAGGAATGATGTCTTCAGGTTCGAATGGTACTATAATTTCAGTGGCAGTAGATCCAAGATTGGATCTAAAATAATGAATGGCAAATGCTAGGACTGTTTCTTTGGATTCTTCTAATGGAATAGATAAGGGCAACATATGTGTTTGAGCAATTCTGCCTTCTTGCACCATTAAGTAGTTAACATAGGCCTGATCTTCAAAGAGAGCGATACTAAACACATCCATTGCATGTTGTTGTTTAATATATACCACAGATTTTGTTTGGTATTGCTCCAGTTCTTCTATCTTTTTTTTGGTAAGCGCTGCTTTTTCAAAAGCTAAAGCAATTGCTTGCTCATTCATTTCTTTGTTCAAATGTGCAATCAGAGGCTTTACATTTCCTTTCAATAAATGGGTAACCTGTTCAATAGACTTTTCATATGCTTCTTCGGTCTGTAATCCTTGGCAAGGCCCTTTACAATTGCCTAAATGGTATTCTAAACAAACTTTAAATTTACCTTTTTCAATATTCTTTGGAGACAGCGGTAAGGTGCAGTTTCTTAAAGCAATACTTTCTTTGATATGATTGATTAGTTCTCTTACTGCAAAAACGTGTGTATAGGGTCCATAATAAGTTGAACCATCTTTTATTTTCCTTCTAGTTAAAAATACTCTAGGGAAATGCTCGTTTTTAATGACGATATAGGGGTAGGTTTTATCGTCTTTTAAATTAATATTATACTTAGGTTGATAGTTTTTAATTAATTCGTTTTCTAAAATAAATGCATCATGTTCAGAGTTCACAATGGTAAACTGAATATCTTTTATCTTTTGAACCAATTCGATGGTCTTTAAACTATGTTGGTTGGAATTGAAATAAGAACTAACTCTGTTTCTTATATTTTTAGCCTTCCCTACATACAAAAGCTTGCCTTTTTCATCAAAATATTGATAAATCCCAGGTTCTTGCGGCAGGCTGGCCTGTATTTTCTTGAAAATTTCTCTTTCCATGTAAGTAAGGGCAAAAATATGAAGTATTTTTGGGGTATGGAATTATCTGTAAATATACCTGCACTTTTATTTCCGGCGATTAGCTTAATCATGCTGGCTTATACCAATCGATTTTTGGCTTTATCCAATAGGGTAAGGGTTTTGCATGATAAATATAACCAATTGGAACAAAGGCATATCATCTTTGGTCAAATCAAGAATATCAAATATAGAATCAAATTAATACAAAGTATGCAATCATTTGGCGTTGCATCGCTTTTATTATCTATTGTATCTATGTTCTTTATTTACATCCAATATCAAATGGTAGCCCAATTTGTATTTGGGATAAGTTTAATCACTTTTTGTATTTCTATTACTATTTCATTGATTGAAATTAGATTAAGCACGAAAGCAATCGAGCTTGAGTTAAGTGATATGGAAGGATTAGAAGATCCTACGGTTATGGAATACTTGAAAAAGAAATTTGAAAGAGAATAAATTAATTCGATTTTCTTTCACCAATCTGTTGTCTCCACATGGCATAATACAACCCTTTCTCTTCTAATAAACTTTGGTGTGTTCCTTCTTCAATAACCTTACCCTTTTCTAGTACATAAATTCTGTTTGCATGAATAATGGTACTTAATCTGTGAGCAATCATAATGGTAATTTGCTCTCTTTCTGTAGATAACTCTCTGATGGTATCTGTAATAGATTCTTCTGTTAGACTATCTAAGCTAGAAGTAGCTTCATCAAAAATTAATAAATGAGGATGTCTTAATAAGGCTCTGGCAATAGACAATCTTTGTTTTTCTCCTCCTGATAATTTCAGGCCGCCTTCTCCAATCACTGTTGCTAATCCATTTCCTCCTTTATCTAAGATATTGGTACAACTAGCTTTGGTTAAGGCTTCTAGCATGGCTTCATCTGTAGCTTCAGGAGCTACAAAGGCTAAATTCTCTTTTATGGTACCTGCAAATAGCTGTGTATCTTGTGTTACAAAACTAATTTGATTTCTCAAGGCATTCATATCAATGTTACGTGTATCTGTTCCATTCACTAATATAGATCCTTCTTGATTGTTATATAGCCCCACTAATAGTTTTACCAATGTGCTCTTGCCTGCGCCAGAAGGTCCAACAAATGCCACCGTCTCTCCTTTTTTTGCAACAAAGTTGATACTATCTATCGCTTTAAAATTAGCTGTTTGATGTTGAAAGCCTACGTTTTCAAAAGCTAATTGTTCTATTGCTCCAACATTGGTTGGATTTGTAGGGGTCTGCTCAGTAGGCTTATTCATCAAGGCTTCAAAATTTTGTAAAGAAGCTTCGGTTTCTCTGTAGCTCATAATGATACTACCAATTTCTTGCAAAGGTCCAAAAATAAAGAAGCTATAAAATTGCAGAGAGATTAATTGACCTACCGTTAAGATCTCTTTAAAGATCAACCACATTAATGTAAAGGTAATCACTTGTCTAAGTGCATTCACCATGGTTCCTTGAATGAAACTCAAGGAGCGAATATTTTTTACTTTCTTTAATTCTAGTGCAAGAATTTTATAAGTATTATTATTTAACCTGTTTATTTCTTGAGTTGTTAAACCTAAACTTTTTACTAATTCAATATTCCTTAAACTTTCTGTTGTAGTTCCTGCCAGCGTAGTAGTTTCCTTAACAATATTCTTTTGAATAGATTTAATCTTCTTACTCAATAAATTAGTCACGTATGCAATCATACTAGCACCTCCTATATAAATTGGTATGATGGACCAATGTAATCTTGTGGCGTAAATACTCACAAATACTACACTTACAATGATGCCAAACAATACATTCACCACATAGCTAATAAACTTTTCACAATCTGTTCTAGCTTTTGTTAAGATAGATAAGGTTTCGCCACTTCTTTGATCTTCAAAAGCCTGATAAGGTAATTGCATGGAATGTTTTAATCCATCTGTAAATAATGCGGCACCAAACTTTTGAATAATTACATTGACAACATAGTCTTGAAAAGCTTTAGCAATTCTACTTACCATAGCAGTGCCCACTAATAACAATAGCATATTGCCCACACCCTTTAAAAAAGCTGCTTCATCTCTAGCATTTCCGCTAGCATCCATAAAAGGACTTTTAGCAAATTGATCAATTAATTTACCAAAAATCATTGGATCAAATAAAGAGAAGGTTTGATTAATGGCCGCTAATACAAATGCTAATAAAACCAATGGCCTGTATGGGCGAATATATTTAAAAAGTATTTTCATAAAATGTTGGTTGAATCAAATGCTATGGTAGCATTATTTATTATCAGTATCGTCTATATATAATTGATTGTATCTGTCTAAACAGGCAATTACTTCTGCTACGCCTTCTTTCTTTTCTGCACTTGTTACAAAAGCTTCTGGTAGAAATGGAAAATGCTCTTTTAGCGTATCCATCATAGCTTTTACATTGCGTGTCACCACGCCTGGCTTTTCTTTATCAGATTTAGTGAAAATTAAAGTAATGGGAATTTCCCATTGATACATTTGTTCTATAAATTCTAAATCAATCTTTTGAGGAGCATGTCTACTATCTATTAAAACAAATACCCTACACAAATTCGGACGTTTTCTTAAATAGTTCTCAATCATTTGCTCCCATCTTCTTCTGCTACTTTGTGAAACTTTCGCAAAGCCATATCCTGGTAAATCTACAATATACCATTTGTCAGAAGGTCCTTTAATACCACTATTGCTTATAATTTCGAAGTGATTGATTAATTGTGTTTTGCCCGGAGTCCCTGATGTTTTAGCCAAATTTTTTTGTTGAACAATAGCATTGATGATAGAAGATTTACCAACATTACTTCTTCCAATGAATGCATATTCTGGGGCATGTAGTTTTGGACAAAGGTCAAAACTAGGACTAGATATTAAATAAGTGGCTTTGGTTATTTTCATGTATTGGCAGTACTTTAAATGAGTACTTCTCCTGTCATCTCTTTTGGTATTGCAATATCCATCATTTTTAATATACTTGGAGCAATATCTCCTAGTTTACCTGCTTTCACTGTTCCCTTCCATTCCTTGTCAATAACAAATAATGGTACAAGGTTTAATGTATGTGCTGTATTAGGACTTCCATCTTCATTCATCATATAATCTGCATTACCATGGTCTGCGGTTAAGAAAATAGTATATCCATTCGCTAATCCAGCAGTCACAATTTTTTGTACACAAGCATCTACTGTTTCAACTGCTTTTACGACTGCACTAAAAATGCCTGTATGACCTACCATATCTGCGTTGGCATAATTCAAGCATATAAAGTCTGCAGTACTTGCATTAATTTCTGGCAATAATTTATCGGTTAATTCTACTGCGCTCATTTCTGGTTGTAAATCATAGGTAGCTACTTTTGGAGAAGCGGCCATGATTCTTGATTCACCTTCAAAGGGAACTTCTCTACCGCCACTAAAGAAGAAAGTAACATGAGGGTACTTTTCTGTTTCAGCAA
>CANHUW010000068.1 GCA_947463975.1 Bacteroidota bacterium | reverse complement strand
GTTCAGAGGGGATATCTAATCTTGCCATTGCTACTTTTTCAGCTTCACTAATCGCTGAAACTGGAGTTGTCCTAATGCTCTGCCATGCACCCACTTGACGATCGCCAGGATTATCTTTACCCGCTAATTTCAATTGCTTTACCTCATTCATCAGTTCATTCACATTTTTTAATGATTTAGCTTGTTTAGGTTTTTTAGAAAATCTTTCTTGTAATTTTTTCAATTCATTCTCCCAATAATTTACCAAGTTAAAAAGTGTATTTAATCTTCTTACTTCAACATTGATTGCTTTATTGTATCTATATAATTCTTGATCAACTTCTTCTTTCATCTTAAATCGTGGATCAGAGATTACTTTGATGGTGTTACTAGATTCAACACCTTTGAATTTGATAGTCGCTGTGTAGATACCAGGAAGCACGGGAATTCCTCTTGATTCTAAAGGATCATAGTTTCCAGATAAGTATTCGCGATTTTCATCAAGCTTCCAGTTCATGTAGTTCAACCCTTGTATCAGATTTTGTCCAATTAATTTTTGAATGGTATCTCCTTTACTATTTTTAATGAATCCTTCAACCTGATCTTCTTTTGCAGGAACTTCATTGATATATATTGGAATGTTTGTTTGTTGGAAGAGTCGATTCTCTCCTTCAAATGTGGTACCGAATCCTGTCCAGATATTGCCTGGAGGTGCAATGAACAATCCTTTCACCTGAACAACTTCATTCATGGGTAGGGCAGTTATTTTTTCCTTAGTATTTCCTCTTACAATCTCACGCAAACTCATCAGATCGTCAACTACCCATATCGCTCTACCAAAGGTTCCCACCACCAGTGCTGATTCTTTTTCTTGAATCACTAAGTCCATCGTTGACACACTCGGAAACCCATTCTTAAATGGCGTCCAATCTTTTCCTTCATTGATACTCACCCACAATCCATTTTCTGTTCCCAGAAAAACTAATTTCTTCTCCACCGGATCTTGAACAAAACTTAATGCATATCCTTTGACCTGATTTGCATCAAGTATATTTTTCCATGTTCTACCATAATCAGTGGTGATGAATAAATAGGATGCATCATCTCCTTTGCGATAATTATTTGCCACTACCCAGGCTGTTCCTTTTTCAAATCGTGAAGCATGAATTTGTGGAATCCATGCTCCATCAGGCAGTCCGATGATATTTTTTGTAACATTAGTCCATGTTGTTCCCCCATTATCACTGAGTTGCACTTGTCCATCATCAGTACCTACCCAAATAAGATCTTTATCAAGAAAACTAGGAGCAATTGCAATGATGGTATTGTAATTTTCTGCACCAGATACATCGAGTGTCAATCCTCCATAATCAGGCTTTTGATGTTCAGGATTATTTGTTGTAAGATCTGCTGAAATGGTTTTCCAGTTTTTTCCTTTATCTGTGGTTTTGTGTAGAAATTGTGAACCATAGTATGCAGCATTTTCATTGAATGGGTCTTTTGCAAATCCTGCATTCCAGTTGAATCGTAAATGCGTTGACACATCATTTGGAGTAGGTGCAATACTTTGATAGTAACCCGTAAGTTTATCATAACGATATAGATCTCCATTTTGCGAAGTACCATAGCCAAATCTTGCATTATCGCGATCAGGTGCAATATGAAAACCATCACCGCCCACCAAGTATTGCCAATACAATGTTCGGATACCCCCACGTTTCCAAGTATAGGCAGGTCCAGACCAGTTTCCATTATCCTGCATACCACCATATACATTGAATGGTGTTTCGTAATCAACATTCACATGATAAAATTGCGCAACAGGAATAGTTTCTGGAAAATACCAAGACTTCCCATGATCATATGTGATGCCCAAGCCACCATCTCCACCAATTATAAAATGTTGCGGGTCATTCGAATTAATCCACATAGCATGAAAGTCGGCATGGATTCCTTTTGTTTCATCTGCTGGAATCATCGGTGTTGGATCAAAATTGAAACCGCCATCATAACTTACCGACAATGGTTGATATATATTGTATAGACGATCGGGATCTTTTGTGTCTACAGCAAGATCTTGAAAATAAAAAGGACGATTATTGGTGAATCGGGGATTGTCATTGATCATTTTCCAATGTTTACCTCCGTCATCACTTCGATACAATGCATTTTTTTTCGCTTCCACTTTTGCATACACTCTATTTGGATGGGTAGGTGCTATGGCAATTCCAACTCGCCCTAATTCGCCAGCTGGCAAACCATTAACGTCTGATAACTTTTCCCATTGCTCTCCACCATTATGGGTGATATATATGCCTGATCCCTTTCCACCAGAAACGAAATAATAGGGTGTTCTATGGTGCTCATATAATGCAACAATAAGTTTATCTGGATTTGATTCATGCATCACCATATCTGCTACACCCGACGAGGTATTTGAAAATAAAATTTGTTTCCAGTGTTGTCCACCGTCTGTGGTTTTATACAAACCGCGACTGGAATCTGGTTTGAATGGATCCCCCATTGCTCCCACATATATGGTATTGGGATTGCGAGGGTCAATGATGATTCGATGGATTGTTTTAGTTGCTGCTAGACCCATATGTTTCCATGTGCGACCGCTATCTTCGCTTTTAAAAATTCCCATCCCTAGATTCATCGAGTTGCGTGGATTGCCTTCACCTGTGCCTACCCATATCACTTTCGGATCACTTTGCTGAATAGCAATAGCGCCAATATTCTGCGTAGGCTGTTCATCAAAAACAGGCTTCCATGAGCTTCCTCCATTTTCAGATTTCCAAACACCCCCAGATGCAGCACCAACATAGATTATTTTGGGATTTGATTTTAATGCATCAATGCAGGTGATTCTTCCGCTCATATTGGCAGGGCCAACATTTCTGATTTTCAATGAAGATAACTTATTGAAATCGAGTACCTGAGCAGATAATGTAAGATTCAATAAAAGCAAAAAATAAAGAATAACACGCATATGATTAATCTATTTTGATGACCTGAATTTAAGTAAAAAATTGGTCTCTAAGTAGATTAGTTAAAGCAGTATGCAGGAAAATTAAGTAACGGCCTCAGGGTTATGAAGCTTTTTTAAGAAAATTAAGGCGCTATGATTCAAATGAAATGTACGATCTTCATAATCTATAAAAATTTGCTATATGAATTATCGTAATTCCATTTCAAGATTGATATTGCTTTTGTTGTTTTCGTTGATTTA
This sequence comes from Bacteroidota bacterium, assembly GCA_947463975.1. Taxonomy (GTDB): domain Bacteria; phylum Bacteroidota; class Bacteroidia; order Chitinophagales; family Chitinophagaceae; genus Sediminibacterium. The sequence continues at coordinate 5,088 of CANHUW010000068.1, read as the reverse complement.
CGAATCAGGGATATCCCAACAAAAGCGAACAAATGATTATACATCTCTTGTATCTCTTTTTAAGGAGTGGCGCGCTTTCGAAAAACCGCCTTTGCTAAATGGAGCTCCTGATTATACTGCTTTTAGCTTTAATAAAAGATGGCCTGCTTTTAAGAGCTTACAATCAAGATTGAAAGCAATTGATACTAGTTCATTGTCTGTTGAGCAGAAAGTGGATTGGATGTTGGTTTGGGCGGAAATGAATGGATATGATTTCAATCATCGTGTTTTGAAACCATGGAATAGGGATCCAGCCTTTTATAAAACTATTTGGACCGAACGCAGTGATGTACCAGCACATGAAGGGCCTACGCATCATGCAATTATTGATTTATGGAAATATACATTTCCACTTTCTGCTGCGGACAAAAATAAGTTAATCGATCAGTTGAAAGTGATCAGTCCTTTGAATGAACAGGCCACATTGAATCTGACAAGCAATGCGAAAGAACTTTGGATTGCTGGTATCAATGACATTAAGTCACAGAAAGATGATCTTATAGAATTACTTGAAAAACCTGGCATCAAAAAAGATGCCGAGCTTCAAAATATAATCGATCAATCTATTATTTCTACTGAAAAGCTAGTAAAATGGCTTGAAGCAGAATCTTACAAGAAGACGGGTCCATCTGGTATAGGTAAAGAAAATTATAATTGGTATGCCAAAAATGTGCACCTAGTTCCCATGACATGGGATGACCAAGTGGTTTTATTAAAAAGAGAGCTTGCACGTGCTTGGTCCTCTCTAAAATTGGAGGAACACCGCAACAGAAATTTACCAATGCTTTCTGAGGCCAATACTATTTTGGACTACGATTCATTGAAAGAAAGATCTGTTAAGAGTTTCATTAAATTTCTTGATCAGCAGCAGTTGCTCACTATGAAAAAATATTATGAACCTGCCTTGAGGGAGCATGAAGGAAGCTATGTTCCAAAAGAGAAACGAAATTTCTTTTTGATCACGATGCATTATGATCCACGTCCATTATATTCACATTTTTATCATTGGTTTGAATTGGCGCAAATGGATCTGGAGCCTCATGCATCTGAGATTAGACGTGCTCCATTATTATATAATATTTTTGATTCAAGAAATGAAGGTATGGCAACTGCGGTAGAAGAGATCTTCATGAATGCAGGGCTTTACGATGATGATCCAAGGGTGAGAGAGATTGTATACATCCTAATTGCTCAGCGTGCAGCAAGAGGATTGGGTTCCTTATATGCACACGCAAATGAGATGACCATGGAAGAGGCTGGAAAAATACACGCAGAGTATACGCCAAGGAAATGGATGAAAACCGAGAAGGAATTATTGAAATTTGAACAACATCTTTATATGCGACTTCCTGGTTATGGTACAAGTTATATCACAGGTAAATTTCTTATTGAAGAGGCAATGGCTGAGTATGCAAGGAAAATGGAGTTATCAGGACAAATATTTTCTATCAAAGATTTTATGGATAAAATGAACCAGATCGGGTCTGTGCCTCCTGCAATAGGAGCTTGGGAATTAACCAGGTAAATATATGTTAACATTAAAGCGGACAATTTTATTGCTTGGGTTTATTGGTATCATACATATCTCATCCTATAGCCAATCGAATGATGTAGGCACTTGGTTTGTTTATTTTGGAAATCAAAAAATAAATGACAAGTGGAATATACAATCTGATTTCCAGTATCGTGATTATAGATTTTTAGGTTATAGGAACCAGTTTTTGGCTAGGGGAGGTCTGGGGTATAATTTAAAACCACAAAATCATAATTTGCTTTTAGGATATGCCTTTATCGCAACAGATACTTATGATGAATTTGATATTAATACAAGTACTAAAATTGAAAAAAGAATTTACCAACAGTATTTGTATAAAAATAAAATAGGTTCCAATTTATTAACGCATCGTTTTCGATTTGAAGAACGATTTTTGCCTAATGAGTTTGGCTTAAGAGCAAGGTATTTTATTTCTGTACAAAAACCATTAGGGAATAAAAATATGGCCAGAAACGCTACTTACTTTTCCTCGTATAATGAACTTTTTGTCAATATAAATGAGACGCAATTTGATAGAAACAGATTATATGCTGGTGTAGGGTTTAGCATTAACGAGTCAATAAGGGTGGAGACTGGATACATGATTCAAACTCAAAAAAATAGAACAAAAGGTCAATTGCAATTAATAGTTTACAATAATTTGGCACTAAAAAATAAGAAGTATAAATAAGAAATTAAAATTGTAAAAAATTGGTTGATTTTGCGTTAGTTTTTTTACATTTACCTCATTCAAAAAACAAGTTATGTCTATACAATCTAATTACAGTGATGGATTTTTCGATGTTAGTGCTAATCATGGTTTTTTACCAGTTAAAGCGCCACTTGTGAAATTACCCAGTGCGTATAATGATTTACAAGCAGTTTTAGATAAGATGCCTGTTGTTTTAAATGAAAATGAATTTGGTTATTTAAATACCGAAGATGGGATTGTTGCTCCAACATTAGCTATTAAGAATCATTTAGCAGATATTGAAAAAGAGGAGGATATTTTTGTTTTACAAGCGCTCTTCAGATCTTATAGTTTTTTAGCTTCTGCTTACTTATTAGAACCTTCTTTCCAACAGTTTAGAAAAGACGGAAAATATGGTAAAGCTAGAAATGTTTTACCTGCAAATATTGCACAACCATTTTGTAAGGTGGCAGATAAATTAAATGTGTTTGCTTGGTTAGATTATCATTACGCCTATTCTTTAGGAAATTATCAAAAGTTAGACGAAAAAGGAGATTTGAATTGGGAAAATATCACCATGTGTAATAGGTTTTCTGGACAGCCAGATGAGGTTGGCTTTATAATGTTACATGTTGATATCAATAGATTCTCAGCTAATTTGGTTGGAACAGTCATGCAAACTATTCAAGCCTTACATAGCGGAGTAGCATCAGTAGGAGATTTGCTTCAAAAGAATTGGGCAACAATGAAGCAAATGAATGAGCGAAGAAAAGAAATGTGGAAAGCTTCAAGATGGCAACGCTATAATGATTTTAGAATTTTTATCATGGGTGTGAAGGGGAATACTGATTTGTTTGGTGACGGTGTTATTTATGAAAATGTATGGGAAGAGCCTAAGGCCTTTAGAGGTCAAACAGGAGCACAGGACGACATTATCCCGATGCAAGATATTTTTTCTGGGGTTATTTTTTATTATCCAGAAAATGAACTCACAAAATATTTATTAGATCTTAGATTATATCGCCCCACTTGCGTACAAGATTTTTTTAAAGACCTAGAAAATTCAATGAAAACATTACATCCAAAAGGTTTAATGGGTAAGTTGGTAGAAAATAAAGATGTAACTGGGTTATGTTATTTATTAGGTATTTTAGAAGAGATTTATCATTTTAGAAATGGACATTGGCAGTTTGTTCAAAAATATATAATGGCCAATACAAAGTATGCAATGGCTACTGGTGGTACGCCAATAACCTCTTGGATCCCTAATCAAATTTTGTCTGTCATCAGACAAATGGAAGATGTTGTTGCAGCAATTGGAAAACTTACACCATCTGATCAAGAGGAGGCCAATGCTATTTTTGAGAAAAATTCAAAGTTACTACCCACCAAAAAAGGATTGATAGATGGACAGCTTGCTTTAATTCATGATAATAATTTTTCAGCAGATGCTGTATTTGCATTGAATCAAAAATTTGGATATGACGATACTAAATAAGTATTTCTGATATCTGTTCAAATAGTTTGATTTCTTTTTTAATGCTTATATACTTTTCCGTCTTTCATCACCCAATCAACATTTTGTAAAGCACTAATATCTTTAGTTGGATCTTTTTTTAATGCAATGATATCAGCAAAACTACCTGCTTTAATTTCGCCAATCTTTCCTTGCATGCCTAATAATTCTGCTGCAGTAGTGGTGGCAGTTTGAATAGCTTGCACTGGGCTTAACCCCCATTCAACAAAATATGTAAAGTCTTTGGCTTGTGCTAAGTTCCAATCATATCCGCCGATATCCGTACCATAAGCAAGTTTAACCCCCATCTTCATTGCTTTCTTAAAAGTTGCTTGAATAGATTGTTTAAAATATAAATTAATAGGGCTTCCTAATTGTGCTCTTCCTTCTGCAACATATTCATTCACAAATATAGTTGGACACCAAAAAATTCCTTTTTCTGCCATTACACGCATGCATTCTTCATCCATGCCACTTCCATGTTCGATAGTAGTAGCACCTGCATTAATTGCCGCCAGAATACCATCTCTTGTCATAGCATGAGCAGCTAATTTTTTTCTACTAGTAATAGTTTCATCACCAATGGCTTTAATTTCTTCTGATGTAAAATTGGGAACAGATCTAAATGAACCATCTGCTAATCTATAATAACCTCGATCAGCATAAATTTTAATCCAGTCAGCGCCTTGTTCTATTTGTTGTCTTACGGCTCTTCTGGCTTCATCTGCTCCAGTAATTTCTATTACACCCTTTGGAAACTTTAACTCCCAAGCATAATCTGATGCTTTTAAAGGATAGTGACCAGTTGTATTCATAGCCAAGGTAGACACTATCATTCTTGGTCCGCTAATAACGCCTTTATTGATGGCTTTTTTAACATCTACGTCTGCAAATCCAGCACCTTCTGTACCCAAATCACGAATGGTGGTAAAGCCATTCATTAAAGATTTTTCAGCACTTTTAGTAGCTCTAATAGTTCTATAAGGGATAGATTCTTTTAACACTTGTACATCATAATCTTCAGAAGTGATGTCACCTTGTAAAAGTACATGTGTATGACAATCAATTAAACCAGGCATTACAAAATAATTACTTAAATCAATAATAGAATCTGCTGAAGTCACACTATTACTAACAGAAACAACCTGATTGCCTTTAATCAAGATATTTTGTTTTTCTGAAACAATGCCAGTTTTGCTATCTAGTAGCTTGCCACATTTTATTAAAATAGTTTTTTGTGCACTAACAGTTGCAGAAAAAAATAAACTTAGTCCGATTATTAAATTACGCATTATATAAGTTATTTAT
>CANHUW010000067.1 GCA_947463975.1 Bacteroidota bacterium | reverse complement strand
TTAAAAATTTGCTCATAAATAATTGTTTTTAAATTGAATTGTACTACAAAATAGCAAATTGTGACCACTTTAGAAAAAATTATAGAATATAATGTTAAAATTATAATTTAGCAGTATGATAAAGCAGCCATTTCCCCATCAAAAAAATGAATATCACGGCAAGGTAAGAGACGTTTATTATATTGATAATGAGTTACTTGTGATGATTGCTAGTGATAGAATATCCGCTTTTGACGTTATTTTACCAAGAACCATACCCTTCAAAGGCCAGGTATTGAATCAAATCGCAGCTTATATGCTAAAAGCGACGGAAGATATTTGTCCAAATTGGCTTTTAAATACCCCAGCTCCCAATGCCGCTATTGGTAAAAAATGTACCCCTTTCAAGATCGAAATGGTCGTAAGGGGTAATTTAGTTGGTCATGCTTGGAGAACTTATCAAGCCGGAGGAAGAACCCTATGTGGGGTTGCCCTACCAGAAGGTTTGCAAGAAAACGACTTTTTCCCATCCCCTATTATTACCCCTTCCACCAAAGCAAGCGAAGGACATGATGAAGATATTTCCAAAGAAGAAATCATTGCACAGGGATTGGCTACGGCCGAAGATTGGGCCGTTTTAGAAAAATATGCTTTAGCACTTTTTCAAAGAGGAAAAGAGATTGCTGCTAAAAGAGGATTGATTTTAGTGGATACCAAATATGAGTTTGGCAAAATTGGCGAAACTATTTATTTAATGGACGAAATTCATACTCCAGATTCTTCCAGGTATTTTTATGCAGAAGGTTTTGAAGCGAGACAAAATACTAAATCTAAACAAAAACAATTAAGTAAAGAATTTGTTAGAGAATGGTTGATAGAAAATAATTTCATGGGCAAAGAAGGTCAAGCAGTTCCAGAAATGAAAGACGATTGGATTGTGACCATCTCCAAAAGATATATTGAACTATACGAGCAAGTGATTGGAGAACCTTTTAAGCCAGATCAGAAAACAGATGAACAAACCTATGATTTAATTTGTGAAGCCTTAAAAAATTTAGGTATTGAATAAATAAAAAAGTCTCAAAATATGATCGAGACTTTTTATTTATTTCACTTCAATGTCTATACCTAATCTGGGTCTTAATCTTTGTTTACTTTTATTAAAAACTTGCATCCCTTTTTTCTCTCCCTTTCTCAATATCTCTTGTTGTTCCAAAGGTAAATGATATACTTCTTGGCAGGCTGTGGTGCAACATCCGTCAAAAGCTGTAGCACATTCATTACATTGAATAAACAATAAATGGCATGCATCGTTCTTGCAATTGGTATGAGTGTCAGCAGGCTTCCCACATTGATGACATGAAGCAATAATGTCTGCTGTAATACTTTCTCCTAATCGATCATCAAATACAAAATTCTTTCCTTTGAATTTACTTTCTAAACCTGCTTCTTTTATTTTATTCGCATAATGAATAATGCCCCCTTCTAAATGATGTACATTTTTAAATCCCTGATGTAACATATAGGCGCTGGCTTTTTCACATCTAATACCACCAGTGCAATACATGATAATATTTTTATCTTTTTGATCCTTCATCATTGCTGCCGCCATGGGTAATTGTTCTCTAAAAGTATCAGAAGGAATTTCAATGGCATTATCAAAATGACCCACTTCAAATTCATAATGATTACGCATATCAATTACGATAGTATCTGGCGCTTCCAATAATTGATTCATTTGTTGTGCATTCACATATTTGCCCTTGTTTTCCATGCTAAAACTAGGATCATCAATTCCATCTGCAACAATTTTTTCACGCACTTTGATTTTAAGCACCCAAAAACTTTTTCCATTATCATTCACGGCAATATTCAAACGAATACCATGTAATGCCTTGTAGGAATATAAGAAGTCTCTAAACACTTCAAAGAAATGAGATGGCACACTTATTTGTGCATTGATCCCTTCAGTTGCAACATAGATACGACCAAACACCTTCATGGCGTTCAATGTTCTATACAACTCATCTCTAAAAACCTGGGGATCTTGAATGGAGAAATACTGATAAAAACTGATGGTTGTTCTAGGAAAATCTTCCTCGTACAACTTTTGTTTCAACTCTTGGTTGGAAACACGATTGTGTAATACTGACATATATTAAATTTTTGTCCCAATTGCAGGTTGGGGAAATTCAATGCAAAAATATGAAATATTATGCTTTTCTCAAATAAGATGCTGTCAAAGAAGACATACCTCCTAATAAGAACCCAATTAATCCAGTAATTACAATCAACAAAACATAAGAACCATTAAGAGGTAAAATATTCGCCACTTTAGTAGATAATAAATGATTGTTTGCCAGATCCATTCCAGTGGCTAATCCAGCCCAAATAGCCCCTACCCCTAGCGCCCCAGTTAAAAAGGCAACCCAAGGCTTTTGTGGAATAGCTAATGCAATAATAAAATTAGTTGCCATAAAACTCCACCAAGGAAGTGCTCCATATAATCCTATCGCAAAACATGCCATAGAGGATAATAAAATAGAAACAGGTATTTTGAATGTATTATTTTTCATAATGTATTTGTATTAAGCTTTACTAAATTGAATATGCCATTTAGTATGTTCGTTTGCTTTTAATTTTTCTTTTGATAAAAAGAGTAATCTGTAATATTTACCCGCAGCCCAATAATCTACAAAAGTATCATAGTATGGACTACCCGGATTACCACTTTGACCACCAGGATATAAACCATAAGCTTCAATCTCATCTGTTAAATGCACAATCATTCTCCAACTAGGTCCATGATTCTCAGAAGTAGCATTGATAATATTTTCCCCTCCACCAATAGGCAAGTTCAATCTACTCAATGCGTTGGTTTTGGTTAAGTGCAATACTCTTGTTGCTTTGAATGCAGCCCAACTTAATTTATTTTCTTTTTCTAATAGGCTTAATTGTACTGTCGCCTTTTCAATACCTAGAGCAACTTGTTCTTTTAAGGTCTCTATTTTATTGGCTGTTCTAATATTATCTGCAACAGAGAAATTACTATCCTTCAACATCTGCTCCACCAAAACATAAGATTCGGGTGTAGTTAAAGGAATGGGCGAACCAGATAATTCATCTTCCCAAACTGCATTCTCCACACTATCCCAAATGAGTTTAAAAATAGTCATTCCTTCTGAATTGGGATGGTTGTATAAATCCCATTGATTCATTTTGTTGACCATATTTTTAGCAGCACCTGATAAAGATTCCATTTGAACAAACTTCATTAAAGCAGGCCTAGCCATTGCAGCAAATACATTGTAATTATTGGTTTGTAAAGCCTGCATATCTTCTGCAGTAATATTAGACATGGCAGCTAATTGCTTGTTCACGCTAATGCCTCTATACAAAGGGAAAGAACTTGCAGTACCTAAATAGTAAGGATACGAAGCATCCACTGATTTTTGATTAGCACTACTTACAAATCCTCTTTCTGGATTTTTGATAAATGGATTTTCATCATTGGGTATTATACCTTGCCATACATAACTTGTATCATCTCCAGGCATGATAAAATCTCCTTGCCTATCCCATCTAGCTACAAAACTTCCTTGTTGTTTGATAGCAATATCACCAGTCTTTGTAGCCATTACAAAATTTTGACCCGGACATTTCCAAAGTGATATGGCTTTTAAATAGTCTTCTGTATTTTTTGCTCTATTTAACTTATAAAAAGTTTCTACCCCAGTGGAAGCTTCATGAGCAGTCCATTTGACTGCTAAATTTCTTCCCTTTGATTGTGGGTTTTGATAATGTGCATCATACATAGCAGGGCCCCAGTGTGTCATGGCAATTTCTTCAATCACATCCGCACTATCTTTTACTTTAATAATTTCAGTTCTTTTAGTAGTTGCTTTCCAAGCACCATTATACCAATACTCATTATTGGTACTATCCTTGAATTTTAATTCATAATAATCCAATACATCTCTTCCTGCATTTGTCACACCCCAAGCTAAACTATCGTTAAAGCCAATAATTACTGCAGGCGATCCAGGAAAACTTGCACCATAAGTGCTATGGGTGGGTGTAGTAATTTGAACCTCATACCAAAGTGATGGAAGATTTAAACCTAAATGAGGGTCACTTGCTAAAATGGGTCTACCAGATTTTGTTTTTGATCCTGCAACTGCCCAGTTATTAGAGCCATTATTTTTATCTGGTGCTTCGGGTGCATCACTTTCATTAGTTGCCATTACTGTTGAATCTTTTTTATGCAAGTAAGCAAAATCAACATTAGCAGGTGCAACAGGATGAATAGATGCAGTGGCAAATTCAGTACCCATTGGTATAATTGGATCTAAAGAATCTTGTTGATTGGTATATAGTTTATCAAACAAATCAAAACCTAAATAATCTCTTGTATTGGTTAATTGCAAATCTGCAGAAGCAGATCTGCCAGTTAAATCATAAGACATGAACATTAAAAACAAATAAGTTTTCTTTGGTGTCCAAGCTTCTGGTTCGTAATTCATTAACTTATACTCAAAAGGCATGTCTTCTGAAGACAATTGTTTTAGATAAGCATTTACTCCTGCGGTATAGGCATCTACTGTGGCTTTCATGATCGGATTGGTCTCATTAATCATGCGCTCAGTTTGCTCTGCACCATAAACCATGCCTAATCTTCTGAAAAATTTATCTATAGATAATTTATCTGCACCAGCAATCTCACTTAATCTACCAGAAGCAACCCTTGTTTGAAAATCCATTTGCCACAATCTAAACTTTGCATGCAGGTATCCTTGAACAAAATAAGCGTCTTCGTCATTTTCTGCATAAATATGTGGCACAAGACGATCATCCATGTACACATCTACCTTGCCTTTTAAATCTCCGGCAAGTATATGGGCATCAAAATTGGCATTGATTTTTTCTGCATTCTTCCAGAAACCATGTTGTGGTGATAAAAAATAACCCAACTTAGGAGATTTTGAAGCCCCAATAGGCAATTGAACATTTAATACTGTTACTAAAGAAACAGTTACAATAGCCGAAGCTAAAAAAGGCAATAATCGCATAGCAAATATTTAGAAACCTAAATTAAGCATTATTTACAAGTTCGCCATCAAAAAAGGCTATTGTTGCTTGTAAATTTAAGAAGGGATATTGCTTGAATAAAGACTGCGCCTTCTGTAAACAGGATTTTACAAACAATTGGTGCGCTTTACTCGATTTATTAAATGGCTTATGTTGTATTGCTAGTTGTAATTCCGCTACCTGCTTCATTATTTGCTGTGTAGTATCTCCATAATACGTTTCCACCCATTTCTCCCAAACATATTGAGTTGCTGCAAAATTAGGATGCACTAAATCTTCGGCATAGAATCGGTAATCTCTTAAATCATCTATTACATATTCGTATGCAGGAAAATAATGAGTCGCACTTGTCTTTGCAATCGTTTGATGGACTGCATGAATAAGCACTGCTTTGCTCCTGTTATTTTCAACCAAGCCTTCTCTAAGATGTCTAACAGGACTAACAGTAAAAATAATTTGTAAGTTTGGGTTAAATGCTTGTAGCTCTTTAATCAAGCCTTGAAGTAAATCAACCAATTCTTGGGGTTGCATTAATCTTTTTTCAAACCAATTTGAAGGAGCTTTATGATTATTAGCAACAACTAAGCCGGTGTTTGATGGCGCATGATTGGTTAAACAATACAACCAAGCAGACCCCAATGTAATTACTAATTGATTAGCCTCTTTTAAATACTGATGCGCTTCTTTTATTGAATGATTGATTTTAACTAAAGACGTTTCTGAATTACTATCAGAAAACCTTGTATGATGATGCCAACTATTATACAATTCATTCAATGCAAATAAATCTGACCCAGTATATTCTTTACATTCTATATAATCTCTTAAGGCATTCACCACGCTTACTGGATTAAATAAAATACCGTGCGGATTCTCTTTAACTTCAAACAAATGCTTCTGCATTTTGGCTCCAATATTCTCTGTAAAACAAGAACCAATAAGCAAGATTTTATCCTGATACCCAATTTGCAAATTGGATGCCTGCGCATCTAATGTTAATTTGAATTTCATTTGAACATTCTTTGCTTCATTGCTTCATACAAAATAATTCCAGCAGCTACTGATACATTAAAAGAATCAAAATTAGTGGCCATTGGAATTTTGAAAAAATAATCAGCTGCCTTGGCCAAAAAAGGCTGCACCCCTCTACCTTCATCACCCATTATAATACAACTAGGAATGGTCAAATCTAACTCGTGTACATTCTTATCTGCTCTCATTTCACTAGTAAACACTTGTATACCGTTTAAGTGAAGCGTATCCACTGCTTTCAATAAACTACTAACTCTAATCACTTGAATATGCTCTAATGCACCAGCACTACTTTTAAAAGCTTCTTCATTTAAAGCGCCTACTCCTTTATCTGGAATAATTAAAGCCTGTGCTCCACAACAATGTATACTTCTACTAATAGCTCCAATATTTCTAACATCGGTAACTCCATCTAACATCATAAATAAAGGCGTCTCCCCTTTTGACACAACAAAATCAATCACTTCTTGAAGATCCATATATTTCACCATGGAAATAAACGCCAATACACCTTGATGATTCGCCTTAGTCATGCCATTCAATTTCTCAATAGGCACTAATTGAATGGGGATATTATTATCTAATGCAGCTTTTTTAATTTCCGAAAGTCCCTCACCTTGTGCATTTTTCTGAATCAATATTTTTTCAATATTAGCTCCAGTTGACAAAGACTCCACAATGGGCTGTCTACCTATAATAAATTTTCTTTCCGACATCTGTGGTCTAGGACTAAATCTTCTTGGACCATTATAATTGTTTCTTCTTTCCTGCATCTATCAAAGTTATTTATTTTTAATTAGTTCCCATTTAAGAATTGCAGCTACAGAAATTGAATCTGTAATTTTACCCTCCATTACCCAATTTAATGCTTGCGTAAATGGCATCTTGATCATTTGTAAATCCTCAGTATCTTCTGGCTCGGCTTCACCTGCAATTAAATCCTGTGCGACATATACTACTGCAAACTCATCTGAAACAGAATTGGAGACATCCATTCTAAGAATCTCTTTCCATGATCTTGCTTCAAAACCGGTCTCTTCTTTTAATTCTCTTTTCGCTGCAGTTAACCAATCAGTCCCTTCAGGACATCCACCTTCTGGAATTTCCCAGCTATACTTGTCTAGTGGAAATCTATATTGTCCCACTAAATAAGTATTTTCTTCTTCATCAATAGCAATTACCCCAATGGCAATATTTTTGAAATGTACTTTACCATAAATACCTTCAGTACCTGCAGGAGTGATAACATCATACTCTGTTAAATTGATCCATGGGTTATCATAAACTATTCTACTATCTTTTTTTACCCAAGGATTTTGTTCGTTGCTCATACATTAACTTTAAATAGGCTTAAAAGAAAAAATCCCTCTCCGAATTATCGGAAAGGGATTCTATCATTTAATTCGATCTTATTTTAAACCGAAAGCTTTTTTCACTTTCGCTACGTAATCTAATTTCTCCCAAGTAAACAATTCTACTTTCATCGTTTTTGATTTACCATCTGGAGTGGTGAATGTTTTAGTTACTGTTTCATTCTTACGACCCATATGACCATAAGCAGCAGTTTCACTATACATTGGCGTTCTTAACTTTAATCTTTGCTCAATAAAGTAAGGACGCATATCAAAGATGCTTTCAACTAATTTACCAATTTGACCATCAGTCATCTTTACTTTAGCAGTACCATAAGTGTTTACGTTAATAGAAGTTGGCTTTGCCACACCAATCGCATAAGATACTTGCACCAATACTTCAGAAGCTACACCAGCAGCAACTAAGTTCTTCGCAATATGTCTTGTTGCGTAAGCAGCAGAACGGTCTACCTTACTTGGATCTTTACCAGAAAATGCACCACCACCGTGTGCACCTTTACCACCATAAGTATCTACGATAATCTTACGGCCAGTCAATCCTGTATCTCCGTGAGGACCACCAATTACAAACTTACCTGTTGGGTTAATATGGTACTTGATATCCTTATTAAATAACTTTGCGTATTTCTTGTACTTCGCTTGTACTCTTGGGATCAAGATCTCCACGATATCTTTTTTGATCTTCGCCAACATCTTCGCTTCACTATCAAAATCATCGTGCTGTGTAGATACTACAATCGCATCGATTCTTACAGGCTCGTTCTTATCGTTGTACTCCAAAGTCACCTGAGACTTTGCATCAGGTCTTAAATATTTAATCGCCTTGTTCTCTCTTCTTAATGCAGCCAACTCAATTAAGATCTTGTGCGCTAAGTCCAAAGCCAATGGCATATAATCTTCTGTTTCGTTGCTTGCATAACCAAACATC
>CANHUW010000066.1 GCA_947463975.1 Bacteroidota bacterium | reverse complement strand
TCCAATCAAACAGATGATCAATATAGGGAAGCCGTTAAAAAAGGGATTCAGCATTGCTTGAGGGGAGATGTTTTTCAGATGGTATTAAGTAGAAGGTTTCAGCAATCTTTTCAAGGTGACGAATTTAATGTGTATAGATCACTAAGAAATATTAATCCTTCTCCTTATTTATTCTTTTTTGATTACGGTGATTATAAATTAATGGGATCTTCTCCTGAAGCACAAATTATTATCAATAATGATAAAGCAATAGTACATCCAATTGCAGGTACTTTTAAAAGATCTGGAGACGAGGCACTGGATGCAACTATGACTCAAAAATTATTGGATGATCCAAAAGAAAATGCTGAACATGTAATGCTAGTAGACTTGGCTAGAAATGATTTAAGTAGAGTTTGTACAAAAGTGAGTGTAAAAGCATACAGACAAGTACATTATTATAGCCATGTGATTCATCTAGTAAGTGAAGTGGTAGGCGATGTTGCCGAAGGTGCAAATCCTTTTCATTTGATAGCAAAAACTTTTCCAGCAGGAACCTTAAGTGGTGCTCCTAAATTTAAAGCTATGCAATTAATTGACGCTATTGAATCCACCAAGCGATCTTATTATGGGGGTTGTATTGGTTTTGTCGGCTTTGATGGTTCTTGTAATCAAGCCATCATGATTCGTACTTTTTTAAGTAGTCAAAACACCTTAACCTATCAAGCAGGTGCAGGTGTGGTTGCTGCAAGTATTCCAGAAAGCGAATTACAAGAAGTTAATAATAAGCTGAATGCCTTAAAAAATGCAATGCTTCTTGCAGAAAATATACATTAATCAACAATGAATAATTAAGTAATGAAAATATTAGTTTTTGATAATTATGATTCCTTTACCTACAATTTGGTGCAAATGATCAAAGAGTTGACTACCGCATCTGTTGAAGTGTATCGAAATGACGAAATTCCTTTAGACAAAGTAAAGTTATATGATAAGATTTTACTTTCGCCAGGTCCGGGTGTTCCCTCTGAATCAGGTTTATTATTACCATTAATTGAAGAGTATGCCTCTACAAAATCAATTTTTGGAATTTGTTTAGGTCAACAAGCTATTGCAGAATCTTTTGGAGGCAGTTTGAGTAATTTAAGTAAAGTGTATCATGGTATTGCCACAGATGTTCAATTAACTAACCCATCTACTTTATTTGAAGGGTTACCCAATCAATTTAAAGTAGGCAGGTATCATAGCTGGGTAGTGAATGAACATGACTTACCCAAAGATTTAATCATTACCTCAAAAGATGAAGATGGTTTTATTATGTCTCTAGAGCATAACCGTTTTGATGTAAAAGGAGTCCAATATCATCCAGAAAGTGTGTTAACTCCAGAGGGATTCAAGATTATTTCGAATTGGTTAAAAAATTAGTAGAAGAAAATAAATTAGATGAAAAAATTATTACAATATTTATTTGAACATAAGACCCTAAGTCAAGAAGAAGCTAGAGATGTGTTGATACAGATTTCTGAAGGCAAATACTCAGAGCATGAAGTAACTTCTTTTGTTACCGTGTTCTTGATGCGTAGTATAACCATCCAAGAATTAATGGGTTTTAGAGATGCCTTACTTTCTTTAGCAGTGAAAATACATTTGGGGGTAGATGATGCTATTGATATTGTAGGTACTGGCGGTGATGGGAAAGATACATTTAATATTTCCACATTAGCTTGTTTTATTGTGGCAGGTACTGGTCAAAAAGTAGTTAAACATGGTAATTATGGTGCTTCTAGTGTAAGTGGTGCTTCCAATGTGATGGAGAAGATGGGCTATCAGTTTAAAAATGAAGAAAGCGCATTAACCAAAGAAGTAAATGAAGCAGGAATTTGTTTTTTGCACGCACCTTTATTTCACCCAGCATTAAAAGCGGTTGGTCCAATGAGAAGAAATATGGGAGTAAGAACATTCTTTAATATGCTTGGCCCTATTGTGAATCCTGCACAACCCAGATACCAATTAATTGGCGTGTATAATTTAGAAATGGCTAGAATGTATAATTATGTGTTACAAAGTTTGAATAAAGACTTTACTTTAATTCATAGTATGGATGGGTATGATGAAATTTCTTTGACTGCTGATACTAAAGTGGTCACCAAAAAAGGGGAGTTCATCAAATCACCTATTGAGTTAGCTCATTTAAAAGTAAGTCAAGAAGACTTACACGGAGGCGATTCGGTGGATGCAGCAGCGGCTATTTTTAAGAATATATTAGAAGGCAAAGGAACCAAAGCACAGAATGCGGTGGTATTAGCCAATGCGTCAATGGCTTTAATGGTGACTGGCAAGTACAAACAATACCAAGATGCTTTTGATACTGCTTCTGAGAGTTTGACATCTGGCGCTGCCAATGCCTGTTTACATAAACTAATTAGAATGCAATGAGTAACAATATCTTAAATACAATCATTCAGCATAAGCTAATCGAAGTAGCTGCCAGAAAAAAAGAGATTTCAATAGTTCAATTGGAAGCTATGCCAAAATTTGGACAGAAGCCAGTCTCATTAAAAGCGTCCATTCAACAAGCAGATAAAACAGGTATCATTGCAGAATTCAAAAGACAATCACCTAGTAAAGGAATCATCAATGATCAAGCAGATGTTGATACGGTTACGACTGCTTATGAAAAATTCGGCGCCTCTGGTATTTCGGTTTTAACAGATCAGTCTTTTTTTGGAGGAAGCTTAGCTGATTTACATATTGCCGTAAATAGAAGTATTCCAGTGTTAAGAAAAGAATTTATAGTGGATGAGTTTCAGATATTGGAGGCTAAGGCGTTTGGAGCATCTGCCATTTTATTGATCGCTGCTTGTTTAACAGTTGAACAAACAAAAGCATTTGCTGTTGAAGCAAAATCATTGGGTTTAGAAGTTTTACTGGAATTGCATGATGCATCAGAATTGGATCATATTTGCGATGAAGTAGATTTAGTAGGCATTAATAATAGAAGCTTGAAATCTTTTGAAGTAAATATTGAACATAGTCTTCAATTGAAAGATCAATTACCAAAAGAGAAATTGAGTATTGCAGAAAGTGGCATTTATGATATCGAGACGTATAGATTGTTAAAAAAAGAAGGTTTCGATGGTTTTTTAATGGGAGAATATTTTATGAAACAAGCCAATCCAGCAGCAGCTTTTGAGGCATTTACTCAATTGATTTAAAATAAATTAGGATGCAAGTTAAAGTATGTGGAATAACAGATATAGGTCAAGCCCAGGTATTAGACGCCTTAGGGTTGCACTATATTGGATTTATTTTTTATCCATCCTCTAAGCGGTATGTATTAAATCATTTAAGTTTAACAGACCTTCATGATTTTAAAACCACAAAAGCTAAAAAAGTGGGTGTATTTGTGAACGAATCCCTGGAAACTTTGTTGAATATAGTGAAAGCGGCGGGTTTGGATATGGTTCAATTACATGGAGATGAAGATTTGGCATATTGTGCAAAAGTGAATGAAGTAGTATCAGTAATTAAAGTATTCAGGGTGGGAGCGCTCGTTCCTAATATGAATGGATTTGACCAAGTAGTGGATTATTTTTTATTTGACACGGATAGTGCATTGTATGGAGGAACAGGCCAGCACTTTAATTGGGAAATCATTAAAAATCAAACAATGACTAAGCCTTATTTTTTGAGTGGGGGCATTGGCCCAAACGATATTAAAGGTTTGGAAGTGATGCAAGTTATGAAAGCAGGCAAGCAATTATTGGCTGTAGATTTAAATAGTCAATTTGAAATAAGCCCCGGAAATAAAGATCTTGAAAAAATTAAAATATTTATAGATGCAATTATTTGATAAAAAAGCAGAATACCAAGAACCTAATCAAGAAGGATACTATGGTGAGTTTGGTGGCGCATATATTCCAGAAATGTTGTATGGCAATGTGGAGGAATTAAAGCATCAATATTTAGATATCATGAAAGATCCTGATTTTCAAATAGAATTTCATGCATTATTAAGAGATTATGTTGGAAGACCTACGCCTTTATTTTATGCTGAAAGATTGAGTAAAGAAATGGGTACTACGATTTATTTAAAAAGAGAAGATCTATGTCATACTGGAGCGCATAAAATTAACAATACTGTTGGGCAAATTTTATTAGCACAACGTTTAGGAAAGACTAAAATTATTGCAGAAACCGGTGCTGGCCAACATGGTGTTGCCACTGCAACAGTTTGTGCGTTAAAAGGGATGGAATGTGTCGTGTATATGGGTGAAAAAGATATTGAACGTCAAGCACCCAATGTGGCTAGAATGAAATTATTAGGTGCTAAAGTAGTTCCAGCAACAAGTGGAAGTAAAACTTTGAAAGATGCTACCAATGAAGCCATTAGGGCTTGGATCAATGAGCCAGATACAACACATTATATTATTGGAAGTGTTGTGGGGCCACATCCATATCCTGATATGGTAGCTAAATTTCAAAGTGTGATTAGCGATGAAATTAGAAAACAATTAAAAGATAAGACAGGTGCTGAATTACCTACCCATGTGGTAGCTTGTGTGGGCGGAGGCAGTAATGCTGCAGGTGCTTTTTATCATTTTTTAAATGAACCAACAGTAAATTTGGTTGCAGTGGAAGCTGCAGGTCATGGAGTTTATTCAGGCATGAGTGCTGCTACTACACAATTAGGTACAACAGGTATTTTGCATGGAAGTAAAAGTATTTTAATGCAAACAAAAGATGGTCAAGTAGTAGAACCACATAGTATTAGTGCTGGATTGGATTATCCAGGTATTGGTCCACTACATGCTTATTTATTTAAAAGCGGAAGAGGAACCTTCACTAGTGCGACTGATGAGGAAGCTTTAGAATGGGCTTCACATTTATCTAAAATTGAAGGGATCATTCCAGCATTAGAAACAGCGCACGCATTTGCTATTTTACCTAAAATGAATTTTAAACCCACGGATATAGTAGTGGTTTGTTTGAGCGGAAGAGGAGATAAGGATTTGGCTACTTATATGTCTAATATTAAAATGTAAACAAAGTATATGTCTAGATTGAAGAACTTATTTGATCAAAAAAGTGCTAGGGTGCTAAATGTATATTGTACTGCAGGTTTTCCACAATTGACCAGTACTTTGGAAGTGATGGAGTCATTGCAAGCCAACGGTGCTGATATCATTGAGGTAGGCATGCCATATAGTGATCCTTTGGCAGACGGAGAAGTGATTCAATCAAGTAGTTTAATGGCATTGGAAAATGGAATGACTATTGAAGTGTTATTTGAGCAATTAGCATCGATGAGAAAAACGATTCATGTCCCTGTCATTTTGATGGGCTATATGAATCCAATTCTACAATATGGATTTGAGCGTTTTTGTAAAGCTGCAAAGGAAGCCGGTGTGGATGGATTAATTTTGCCTGATTTACCTTTATTTGAATTTGAGACCATCTATGGCGATACCATCAAAGACAGCGCATTAGATTTTATTTTCTTAGTAACTCCAGAAACTTCAGAAGAGCGTTTGAAAAAATTAGATGCTTTAAGTTCTGGTTTCATATATGCAGTGAGTTCATCTGCTACAACTGGGAAAGATAAAGACTTTGCTAAAGTAGCTATGTACTTGAAAAAGTTAAAAGCATTTAGATTAAAAAATCCTTTTTTAGTGGGGTTTGGCATCAAAGACAAAGAAAGTTTCAATGCTGTGAATGAATATGCTAATGGAGCCATTATAGGGTCTGCATATATTAAAGCTTTATCTACTGGGGGAGATATTAATACAATTACAAAAAATTTCTTAGCATCTATCTTAAAATAAACAATGAGTACAGCGATCATTCAATATAACGCAGGAAATATTCAGTCAGTCTTGTATGCACTAGAACGTTTGGGCGTAGATGCAATTGTCACAGATGAACCAGAGCAAATCAAATCTGCTGATAAGGTTATTTTTCCAGGAGTGGGAGAAGCTAGTACTGCTATGCAATATCTACAACACAAAAATTTAGACACTTTGATTACTGCATTAAAACAACCCGTTTTAGGTATTTGCTTGGGCATGCAATTAATGTGTACTTATTCGGAAGAAAATAATACAGATTGTATGGGGATATTTAACGAGCAAGTAAAGCAATTCAAACCAGATAATATTTCCAGCAAGGTTCCTCAAATGGGTTGGAATACCATTACTCATTTACAGTCGCCTTTGTTTGCAGGTGTGGAAGAAAATAGCTATGTTTATTTTGTACATGGCTACTATGCATCCATTGGAGCTCATACCATAGCCCAAACAAATTATATTATTGAATATAGTTGTGCTTTACACAGAGGTAATTTTTACGGAGTACAATTTCATCCAGAAAAATCTGCAAAAGTAGGAGAACAAATTATTCAAAACTTTTTATCTCTTTAAAGATGCAAATAATACCAGCTATAGATTTGATTGACGGAAAATGTGTTCGTTTAACTGAGGGGGATTATGCACAAAAGAAAATCTACAACGAAGATCCCTTAGAAGTGGCTAAAGCTTTTGAAGGTGTTGGCTTAATGCGCTTACACTTGGTAGATTTAGATGGCGCTAAAGCAGGAGAAGTGGTGAATTGGAAAGTGTTAGAAAAAATCGCGAATCAAACTGCATTACAAATTGATTTTGGGGGTGGCATTAAAAAAGAGGCTACCTTAAAAACGGTCTTTGATACAGGAGCCAGTTATGCTACTATAGGAAGTTTGGCTGTAAACAATCGAATGGTTTTTGAAGAATGGATTGATCGTTTTGGTGCAGATGTTTTTATGTTGGGGGCAGATGTTTACAAAGAAAAGATAGCTATTGCCGGTTGGATAGAAAAAACTAACATGGATGTATATGAATTCATGGAGTCCTATATCAATAAAGGTATTGGCCAATTTTTTTGTACAGATATAGAAAAAGACGGCAAATTAGCTGGACCATCAACAGCATTATATCAAAAGATAATAAAGCAATTCCCTGAACTTCATTTAATTGCAAGTGGTGGAGTGAGTAATATTGAAGACTTAAAACGCTTAAGAGCAATTGGCTGTTCGGGAGCAATAGTGGGAAAAGCTATTTATGAAAACAGAATTACTTTAAATGAATTAGCATCATTTTAATACTATGTTAACAAAGAGAATTATACCTTGTTTAGACATCAAAGATGGCAGAACTGTTAAAGGGATCAACTTTGAGCAAATCAGAGATGCGGGTGACCCAGTAGAACTAGCAGCTTTGTATGCAGCGCATGGCGCAGATGAATTGGTATTCTTAGATATTACCGCTACTGTTGAGAGAAGAAAGACATTAAGCCAATTGGTGAATAAAATTGCACATAAAATAAATATTCCATTTACAGTAGGTGGCGGTATTCAAACAGAAGAAGATGTTTATCTACTTTTGCAAAATGGTGCTGATAAAATTTCTATCAATACAGCCGCATTTAATAATCCTAGAATCATTCAAAGCTTTTCAAAAAACTTTGGAAGTCAATGTGTGGTATTGGCTATTGATGCTAAATGTGAAGAGAATGGTAGATGGTATGTATATTTAAATGGAGGAAGGGTAAAAACAGATAAATTGGTGGAAGAGTGGGCTAAACAAGCTGTGGATTTAGGTGCCGGTGAGATTTTACTCACCAGTATGAATCATGATGGAACCAAACAAGGATTTGCTTTAGATATTACAGCGCAACTTTCTGAAAATCTATCAGTACCAATTATCGCCTCTGGTGGGGGTGGAAATCAGCAGCATTTTTATGATGTTTTTACTAAGGGTAAAGCAGATGCAGCATTAGCAGCAAGTATCTTTCATTATAAGGAAGTAAGTATTCCAGATTTAAAAAACTATTTACATCAACAACAAATTCCAGTAAGACTTTAATAAAATTATACAACCATTAATCATTCATTCAAATGAATATACAATTTTCAAAATATACTGATGGCTTGGTGCCAGCAATCATTCAAGACAATCAAACCGGCAAAGTCTTGATGTTGGGTTTTATGAACCAAGAAGCAATTGACGCAACTTTGTTTCAACAAAAAGTCACTTTCTTTAGCCGTACAAAAAACAGATTATGGACCAAAGGTGAAGAAAGTGGACATTACTTAACATTGGTCAATATGCAATTAGATTGCGATGAGGATACTTTATTGATTAAGGCGATTCCAAATGGTCCAGTTTGCCATACAGGTGCGGATACATGCTGGGGGGAAGCGAATTCAAATAGTTCGGATTTCTTATCAAAATTAGAAGGTATCATTGCAAGTAGGAAAGCAACTGCACCTGAAAGTTCATATGTTGCATCACTTTTTCAAAAGGGGATAAATAAGATTGCTCAAAAAGTAGGAGAGGAGGCAGTAGAGACAGTGATTGAGGCAAAAGACAATAATAACGATTTGTTTATTGGAGAGG
>CANHUW010000065.1 GCA_947463975.1 Bacteroidota bacterium | reverse complement strand
ATAATACTATCGAAGGTAAAAAAGCTAGTTTAGAGCAATTAAAAAAACAAGCTTTAGACATAAATGCTCAAATTGCAACGCTTGAAAAAGAATTAGCAAAGAATGGAGCTGTTACCACCGCTCAAGCTATAATAGTAAGTATTGCACCAGTCATCGCACAAGATTTTAACCACTTTATTGAAATTCAAGGTAAGGTTGAATCTGAAAGCGTTTCTTTTGTTACACCAAGAGCAGGAGGTGGCCAAGTAAAAGCAATTTTTGTTAAAAGAGGTGATAGAGTTGTAAAAGGACAAGTACTATTACAATTAGACAACTCCATGATTAAACAAAGTGTTGCTGCAGCAACCCAAAATATCGAAACAGTAAAAGCTCAAGCTGCCTTAGCAAAATCTGTATACGAAAAACAAAAGAATTTATGGGAGCAAAATATTGGCAGTGAGATTCAATTATTGACAGCTAAAACAAATGCTGAAGCTTTAAGTAGTCAATTAAAAGCTGCTATGGAACAATTGGGTATGGCGAAAGA
Source organism: Bacteroidota bacterium (assembly GCA_947463975.1). Classification (GTDB taxonomy): domain Bacteria; phylum Bacteroidota; class Bacteroidia; order Chitinophagales; family Chitinophagaceae; genus Sediminibacterium. Next base: position 7,914 of record CANHUW010000065.1, on the reverse strand, counting down.
TCAATTATCTTATACTTCAGTGAGAAGTGATGTAGATGGTGTTGCTGAAGAGGTAAATGTAAAAGTTGGTGAATTATTTATGGGACCTGGTCAACTTAAAATTGTTAATACAGATAGATTAAAATTAACTAGTCAGGTTCCAGAAAACTATGCTGGTAAAATTAAAGTAGGCTCAGATGTTACTTTAATCTTCCCTGACTTAAATAAAACAATGGATACTAAATTGACTGTTGTTGGTAATGTGATTGACCCTTTAAGCAGAAGCTTTTTTGTGGAAGCTAAATTACCCATTGACAAGAACTTCCGTCCTAATCAATTGGCTCAGGTGAAAATCAAAGACTATACTAAAAAGAATGCTATTAGTATTCCAATTAATCTTGTTCAAAACGATGACAAGGGAAAATTTGTATATGTAGCTGCAACTGAAAATGGAAAATTGATTGCTCGTAAAAGACCTGTTACCATAGGAGAGTTTTATGCTAATGCTATCGAAATTTTATCAGGTATCAGTGCAGGTGAGCAAGTAGTTACTGAAGGTTATCAAAATTTATTTGATGGTCAATTCTTAACTGTTAGCACTAACAAGTAGTTCAAATTAATCATTAAAAGTATAATCGATTCATATGTCGACAATCAATAAAATAAAAGAAAAATTCAAAGAATTTGGACCTACTTCCTGGAGTATCACTAATAAAACATCTATCTATTTATTGATGTTATTTATTAGCTTAGGAGGTATTTATCAATTCTTGACCCTTCCTAAAGAACAATTTCCAGAAGTAGTTATCCCTACAATGTTTGTTCAAACGGTTTATGTAGGTAACTCTCCAAAAGATATAGAGAACCTAGTGACTCGTCCTATTGAGAAGCAAATTAAAAGTATCAGCGGAGTGAAGATCAATAAATTCACTTCTTCTTCTCAACAAGATTTCTCTTTGATTACTGTGGAGTTTAGCACAGATGTAAAAACAGATGTGGCATTACAAAAAGTGAAAGATGCGGTGGATAAGGCAAAAGGTGAATTGCCAAATGATCTTACACAAGAGCCTCGTGTAATGGAATTGAATATTAGTGATCAGCCCATTATGTTTGTGAACATCAGTGGTAATTACAATACAGTTCAATTAAAGAAATATGCAGACGATTTAAAAGATAAATTAGAAGGTATACCTCAAATCAATAGAATTGATTTAGTAGGTGCTCCAGAAAGAGAGTTTCAAATTAATGTTGATAATTACCGTATGCAAACTGCTGGTATCACATTTGATGATATCAGTGCTGCTATTCAAAGAGAAAACCTTGACTTGTCTGGTGGATTATTGGAAGTAGGCAATATGCAACGTAATCTTCAATTGAAAGGTCAATTAAAAAATGCGAATGATATTGCCAATATTATTGTTCGTAATACAACAGGCGCACCAATTTACTTGAAAGATGTTGCTAATATTATTGATACCATCAAAAACACGGTAAGCTTTGCTCGCTTGGATGGTAAGAATGTATTGACTTTAAATATCATTAAGCGTAATGGTGAAAACCTAATTGCAACTTCTGACGCTGTCAAGAAAATTGTAGAAGAAGCTTCCATCAATGATTTACCGAAAGACCTTAAAGTAGTGATCTCTGGTGATCAGAGTATTCGTACTAGAAGCTCTTTCACAGAATTGGTTAACTCCATTGTGATTGGCTTTGTATTGGTATTGATCGTATTGATGTTCTTTATGGGTGTAACCAATGCCTTTTTTGTGGCATTGTCTGTACCATTAAGTATGTTTGTTGCCTTTGTGTTTTTACCAGCGGGTGACTTAGTAGTAGGCTCACATATTACCTTAAACTTTATGGTATTATTTGCCTTACTATTTGGCTTGGGTATTATTGTGGATGATGCCATTGTGGTAATTGAAAATACACATAGAATTTTTGTACAAGGAAAGGGCAAATTAACCGCCACTACTTCTGCTAAGATGGCTGCTGGTGAAGTATTCATTCCGGTATTAGCAGGAACCATCACAACTTTGGCGCCTTTCTTCCCATTATTATTCTGGCCAGGTATCATTGGTAAGTTTATGGTGTATTTACCTGCCATGTTAATCTTCACGTTGGCTGCATCTTTAGTGGTAGCATTTATCATGAACCCTGTTTTTGCGGTTGATTTCATGAATCACGAAGACGACGTTGTGGCTGATGAACCCAAGAGTGCTATTTTCAAAAAGAAGAACTTTTGGATTCCAGTAGCAGTAGGTGTATTATTAGATATTGCAGGTTTTACTTTCTTAGGAAACCTTTTAATCTTTATCATGATACTTATTGTTGCTAATAAGTATTTCATCAATAATATGATTGTTTCTTTCCAAACCAAGACGCTTCCAAAAATGATGGATGCATATGAAAGAGGTTTAAGAAGAGCATTGAACGGATGGAGACCAGTGAAATTATTGATCGGTACTTTTGCATTATTGATTCTCTCTTTTGTGATTTTAGGGATCAGTGTAGCAACAGGCAGAGTAGGTATTGAGTTCTTTCCAAAAGGAGATCCAAACCAAGTATATGTTTATTTAAAATTACCTACTGGTACCAATGTAAATTATACCGATTCTATTACTAGAGTGTTAGAAGCTAGAGTGAACAAGGTTTTAGAAAACGATAAGACGAAAAATCCATTGGTGGAAAGTATTATCAGTAACGTAGCCGTAGGTGCTGGAGATCCAATGAGAGGTGATAGAAGTACACGTTCTGAATTAGGTCGTATTCAAGTAAACTTTGTTGAATTTGAAAAGCGTCACGGCAAATCTACCGAACCTTATTTAGAGAATTTAAGAAATGAATTAAAAGGTATACCAGGTGCGGAAATTTCTATAGACCAAGAGTCTAGTGGACCTCCAACAGAACCTCCAGTAAATATCGAAATTCAAGGGGAAGACTTTGATAAATTAGTGAAGACTGCAGTAGAATTAAAGAACTATTTAGATGCTGCTCAAATTCCTGGTATCAATGTATTGAAGATGGATGTGGATTTACAAAATCCTGAATTAACCTTAACCATTGACAGAGACCGTGCTTTAGCGGAAGGTGTAAGTAGTGCACAAGTAGGTATGCAAATTAGAACTGCTTTATTTGGTAAAGAAGTATCTAAAATCAAAGATGGTAAAGAAGAATATAAGATTCAATTAAGAAGTGAGGAACTTCAAAGAAATAATCTAGTGGACTTATTAAACATGCGTTTATCTTTTAGAGATATGGCAGCGGGTGGAATGGTAAAGAATATACCTATTAGCAGTTTGGTAAAAGTTGAGCCAACGAGTACATTAGGTAGTATTAAAAGAAAAGATCAAAAAAGATTAATTCAATTAAGTTCGAATGTATTGATGGATAAGGGTTACAGTCCAACCACTGTGAATGCAGCGATTGCTCAATACATTTCAAATTTCAAGGGTATCTCAGAAGGCGTTACCGTTAAACAAACTGGTGAAAACGAACAACAATTAGAAACAGTTGCTTTCCTAGGTAAGGCGTTGATTATTGCATTAATGTTAATCTTATTCACTTTAGTATTACAATTTAATTCTATCTCTAAATCAGTGATTATCTTAACGGAGATTGTATTTAGTATTATAGGTGTATTCTTGGGCTTCTCCATTTTTGGAATGAAGATCTCTGGAGTGATGACTGGATTAGGTATTGTAGGATTAGCAGGTATTGTGGTGAAAAACGGTATCTTGGTAATTGAATTTGCTGATGAGTTAAGATCTAGAGGATACAAAACCAGAGAAGCAGTAATTCAAGCTGGTAAGACTAGAATTATCCCAGTTTTGTTAACTGCCCTAGCAGCGATCTTAGGATTCATTCCTATTGCAGTTGGATTTAATATCAACTTCGTTACCTTATTCAGTGAATTAAACCCTCATATCTTCTTTGGTGGTGATAATGTTGCTTTCTGGAAACCATTGAGCTGGACATTGATCTTTGGTTTGATCTTCGCCTTCTTTATGACATTATTCATTGTACCAGCCATGTATTTAATTGCTGAAAGATTGCGTCGCCCAATGCGTCGTCACTTTGGTGGTAAATGGATTAGCATGTTGGGTATCCCACCATTAACTTTTATTTTTATTCCATTAATTTTTGTAACAACTTGGATTCAAAAAAGAAATGTAGCAAAGCGTATGGCAAAAAACAATGCCAATAACGATACTACCTTTAATGGGTCTTGGTTCTAAAATTTATTTTATGTCAGTACACGAAATCGATTATCAAATTTTTGGAGAAGAAATGCAATATGTTTCTGTGGAATTAGATCCACAAGAAACAGCAATTGCAGAACCAGGAGCTTTCTTAATGATGGAAGAGGGTATTCAAATGGAAACCATTTTTGGAGATGGTAGTCAACAACAAAACAGCATTTTGGGGAAATTATTTCAAGCTGGTAAAAGAGCCTTAGTAGGTGAAAGCTTATTTATGACTGCTTATACCAATATGCAAACTGGAAAAAAGAAAGTAAGTTTTGCATCTCCTTATCCTGGAAAAATCATACCTATGTTCTTGCCTAATTTAGGTGGAAAAGTAATTTGTCAAAAAGATGCATTTCTTTGCGCTGCAAAAGGCGTTAGCATTGGTATTGAGTTTCAAAGAAAACTAGGTACAGGCTTATTTGGAGGTGAAGGATTTATTATGGAAAAACTAGAAGGCGAAGGAATGGCCTTCTTACATGCTTGCGGTCATGTATTTGAAAAAGAACTGATGCCTGGTGAAGTTTTAAAAGTGGATACAGGTTGTATAGTAGGATTTACAAGTACTGTAAATTATGATATCCAATTTGTAGGCGGCATTAAAAATACTTTATTTGGTGGTGAAGGCTTGTTCTTTGCAACGCTCACTGGTCCTGGTAAAGTTTGGATACAATCTCTTCCTATTAGTAGATTAGCGGGTCGTATTTTAGCCTATGGCACTTATGCTAGAAAAGAAGAAGGTAGTATTTTAGGAGGAATAGGCAATATATTAGATGGAGACGGATGGAAATAATCCCGCACCATCTTCAATAGACACAATATAATGCACTAGTGTTTTTTGATACGTATTTTGATAAGAGGCCACTAGCTTTTGAACAACAGAAGCGGTGGCCTCTTTCTTTATCAAATTAATGGTACAGCCACCAAATCCACCACCCATCATTCTAGCGCCAATTACATTAGGATTATGCTTCACTTCTTTTACTAGAAAATCAAGTTCTGCACAACTCACTTCATAAAGTGCTGAAAGCCCATCATGCGTTGCAAACATTTTTTGTCCAAAAGCTGCTAGTTGATTTTCTTGTAAATCTATAGCTGCAGCCTGTGTTCTTTCTATTTCTTCGATGACATATTTACAACGCTTATATACTAAAGGCATAGCAGTTTGATCTATGCACTCATTCAGCATTGCCATAGTTATCTCTCTTAATGATTGAACTGATGCGTATGTTTTTTGTATTTGTAAAATACCTAGCTCGCATTCTTTTCTTCTTGTATTATACTCGCTACTTGCTAGAGCATGTTTTATTTGTGTATCTATAAGTACAATATCATAGTCTTCTAAGACCAGAGGATAGTATTGATAGTGCATACTTTGGCAGTCCAACAGTATCACTTGGTCTTTCTTTCCAAACATACTGGCAAACTGATCCATGATGCCACATTGCACGCCCGCATACTCATGCTCTGCTTTTTGCGCCATCTTTGTTAATTGCATTCTGTCTATGCCAAAAGCAAATAGTTCATTTATGGCAACAGCTACCGCACATTCAATAGCAGCAGAGCTAGACAAACCAGCACCAATGGGCACATTGCTTTTTAATCGAAGATGAAAGCCTGTTGGTATAGTAACAAGCTTTTGAAACTGAGCAATTACACCAATAATATAATTAGCCCATTCTGTATAAGACTTCGAAATCGTCTCTACATTAAATGTATAGGATTCTTGAAGATCTTCTGCGAATAAATGAATTTCCCTATCTGTTCTTTTTTCAAGATGAACGGTTGCGGCCATTTGAATTGCTGCAGGCATTACAAAGCCTCCATTGTAATCAGTGTGCTCTCCAATTAAATTGATTCTTCCGGGAGCCTTGACTGATAGAGATTGCATAAAGTATGCTATATTTTAGAAACTTAATTGATTGGACAATCTCTTCAATTCTATCTCTGCAATTTTTGCAGTAAACTGTAAACTAGTTAATCTAAAGCCGGCAGTTTCAAAACTTTGTTGCGCTTGTTTTACATCTACCATGGTGGCTTGACCTAATTGATATTTTTGCATCACTAAGCCCAACAACTCTTGAGACATTTTAAAATTCTCTTGCTCAATAGGGGCTTGCTTAATACTATTCAGATAGTTCTTATAGGTTTTAAATAACTCTGTATTTAAATCTAAGGTTGCATTCTCTAATTGTAATTTTGCAGATTTAGTAGCCATCTTGGCATTGTTATAAGCTTTCTTATTGGCGCCTCCATTATAAATAGGTAGAGCAAGGTTTACACCTATAAATGTACCATAGCTTTCATTTAATAAGATAAAACCAGCGCCAGATTGATTGCTATTATAATTGTATCCGGTATTCGCTCTAAGTGTTGGATACATAATAGCCCTGGTTTCTTTTTCAATAAACTGATTCACATTAATCAATTGCTGAGCAGATTGCAATAATGGATGATCTTTCATTTTTGCTTCTACTTCAGCCATTTTTATGTTTTGATCTACTGCAATGCTTTCATCAAATGTATAATTAGAAGTAGCGGGTACTACCATACTATTGTATAAATCTGCCTTAGCCTGTTCTATGATAACCAATTGGTTTTGCTTAGCTTGTATCAATGCATTTAAATCTATATTTGATTGCAAAACATCAGCCTGATTGGCAACGCCCACATCTTGTCTTGTTTTTACGATAGCTACTCTTTGTTCAGATGCTTCAATAGATTTTTGAATGGTTTTTAAAAATGCTTCTTGTCTTACTACATTATAATATTGTTGCATTACAATACTACTTGTATTGAGCATCTGGTTCTGTAAAGCTGCAATGGATTGTTTCTCTATACTCTCTAATCTATTTTTAGTAGCAGCAACCCTGAAACCATTGAATAAAATCATACTTACGGTCAAATTCCCATTCACTGTACTACCTTCTACCCCACTTCTGGTGGTATTTCTAGAAGGATCCGGAAAAGTTTGATTGATGGTAGTTTGTGTATTGTTATTGTTTGCCGAACCTGTAACTGTTGGTAAACCGCCTGCTACACCATAACTATTATTGTTTTTAGCCACTGTAACAGTGTTCTCTACCAATTTAATATCATAGCTATTTTGAAGGGCTATCTTCACTGCATCAGATAAACTTAATTTTTCTTGTGCTTTTATTTCTCTGCCTAAAACAAATACCAATACCAGTAATAGAATTCTCTTTTTTTGCATACTATGTGATTATTGAACCAATGTACCTACTGATTCACCTTTTACAATTTTTATTAAGTTGCCTTCCTTATTCATATCAAAAACAATGATTGGCAACTTATTTTCCATACACAAAGTGAAAGCAGTCATATCCATTACTTTCAAATTCTTTGAAATACATTCTTGGAAACCAATTGTCTCAAATTTTTTGGCATTTGGATTTTTCTCTGGATCAGCATCATAAATGCCATCCACTCTTGTTCCTTTTAAAATGACATCTGCTTTCATTTCGATCGCTCTTAAGGAACCAGCTGTATCTGTAGTGAAATAAGGATTACCAGTGCCGGCTCCAAATATAACTACACGTCCTTTTTCTAAATGTCTTAATGCTTTTCTTCTTATGTAGGGCTCAGCCACCTGGTCCATATTGATTGCTGATTGTAATCTTGTATATACCCCAATTTTTTCTAACATAGCTTGAATAGCCATGGCATT
>CANHUW010000064.1 GCA_947463975.1 Bacteroidota bacterium | reverse complement strand
TTGCAGTTAATTTTCTTTCTATTCCATCCAAGCTCACAAAATTTGTTCCAGTTGGATATGTTTTTACAACTACTTGTTGGTCTTTGATGACTGTTGCGTCAAATGCGTGCAATGGTTGACCAGTTTCGTGTAAAATATAATTAGTGATATCTACAATATTATTGATGGATCTTAATCCAATAGATTGTAATTTATTTTTTAACCAAGTAGGTGACGATTTTACTTGCACCCCTTCAATGACCAATCCAGCATATCTTGCACATGCATGCTGATCTTCAATGGTCACTTTGAATGTTGGAACAGTAACATCCGCTGTTAAAGTTTTCTTGTAAGGGCTCAATGCACTCACTGGTGATTCATGATAAGATAAATAAGCACAGACATCTTTGGCAACACCGTAATGACTCATAGCATCCATTCTGTTAGGTGTCAATCCAATTTCATAAATCCAATCTTCATAATAATCAAACAAATTGGCTACTGGAGTACCCACAGCTATGGATGCATCCAATATCATAATGCCATCATGATTGTCACTCAATCCAATTTCATCTTCTGCGCAAATCATCCCTTCAGATGCTTCGCCTCTGATTTTTGCCAACTTCATGGTTAAAGGATCAGCATTTTTTGGATAAATAGTTGTACCAATGGTTGCCACGACTACTTTTTGTCCAACTGCTACATTCGATGCGCCACAAACAATATTTAAAGGGGTTTCATTTCCAATATGAACCTTGGTAATTTTTAATTTATCTGCATTAGGATGTTGCATAGCTTCCAGCACTTCCCCTACAACCAAGCCATTCAAACCACCTTTGAAATTCTCAAATTTTTCTAATGATTCTACTTCCAATCCAATAGAAGTCAATATAGTGGATAGTTTTTCTGGACTTATGGTCTGCGGTAGGTATTCACTCAGCCAATGGTAACTAATGGTCATGATGTAGCTTTAAAGTATGGCTCCAAAAATACTAAATTTTAACCTAAAAAAAGGTGCAATACCTGTTAATAAGTCCAAAATTGCTGTGAATTACTATCGATGCAGCACTGTGAAAAACAACATTTACACCAAAACAAGGAAGTCTAAGTTTGCTGGGTTAAATTCGCAATAAGAAAAACTGTGAACTAGATATGCCGCTTCCCAATTTAAATACCAATAGAAGTATTAGAAAGAAAAGTCCTTCTGCCGATATCAGTACCATGATGTATGGTAAGATTCCACCTCAAGCCAGGGAATTGGAAGAAGCGGTTTTGGGTGCGATCCTTTTAGAAAAAAGCGCATTCGATACAGTCACTGAGGTTTTGAAGCCAGAATGTTTTTATGTAGAAGCGCATCAAATGATTTTTCAAACCATGCAACAATTGCAATTGGACAATCAACCCATTGACATGTTGACTGTGGTGGAAGCATTAAAGAAAAGGGAGCAATTAGATTTGATTGGAGGTGCTTACTATATTTCTAAATTAACCAATGTGGTTGTTTCTACTGCCAACATTGAAGCACACGCTAGAATTGTATTACAAAAATTTATTCAAAGAGAACTCATTAGAATTAGTGGTGAAGTAATCTCTAATGCATACGAAGATAGTACGGATGTATTTGATTTATTAGATGACAGTGAGACCAAGATGTTTAATATCACGAACAACTATTTAAAAAAGAATTTCGTTGATATTGGAGATGCATTGGCTACTGCAGTGAATAGAATTGATGAACTCAGAAAACAAAAAGATGAGATTTCTGGTGTACCAAGTGGTTTCACTAGTTTGGATAGAATCACTTTTGGATGGCAACCTACCGATTTAATTATATTGGCAGCAAGACCATCTGTGGGTAAAACTGCCTTTGCATTGAACTTGGCCAGAAATGCAGCCTTGCACCCTACCAAGCCTCAGGCTGTTGGATTTTTCAGTTTGGAGATGAGTGCTGCACAGTTGGTGCAAAGAATTTTGAGTGCAGAGAGTGAGATTAAAATGGAAAAAATTTCAAGAGGTAAACTAGAAGAACACGAATACCAACAATTACATAGCAAGGGTATTAAAAAATTAGAGACGGCGCCTATCTATATTGATGATACTGCTGCCCTAAATATTTTTGAATTTAGAGCGAAGGCAAGAAGATTGGTGAATAAACATCAAGTTAAAATAATTATTATTGACTACTTACAATTAATGAGTGGTTCAGGAGACAGAAATAGTAATCGTGAACAAGAGATCAGTAATATTTCAAGAAGTTTAAAAGCACTAGCAAAAGAATTACAAATTCCTATAATCGCTTTATCTCAATTGAGTCGTGCTGTGGAAACTAGAAAAGAAAGCAAGATGCCTCAATTGAGCGACTTACGTGAATCAGGTGCCATTGAACAAGATGCGGATATGGTTATGTTTATATACAGACCAGAATACTATGAAGTAATGAGCAACGAAATGGGAGAAAGTACACAAGGCGAAACACATATTAGAATTGCGAAACATAGAAATGGATCTTTGGATATCATTAAACTAAGAGCGAGACTAGACATACAAAGATTTGAAGATTGGGATGGAGAAGGCGGAGGTGGCATTCCTGGCTTGGGAAGTAACTATAAACCCATTACTCCAGGAATAGGTGGAGGCGACAATGATGGCGGAAGATTTTTTATTCAAGGAAGCAAAATGAATGGCGGCTCATTTGATGATGGTATTGATGATGACGCTTCACCATTTTAATGTTTAGCCAAGATGTCTGCACCTTATTTTTACGAACCACAAATTAAACTTGGCACTACCACTTTCACTTGTAGTGAGGAAACCAGTAAACACTGTGCCCAGGTCTTACGTATGCAAGTTGGTGATACATTGCAAATTACCAATGGAGTGGGCAATATTTTTGAGGCAACCATTTTAGATGCCCATAAAAAAAATACGACTGTTCAAATTATTAAAGAACATACCGTAGCAGCAGCTGCTCAAAAAATTATCCTTGGGATTTCTATTTTAAAAAATGCAGTGAGATTAGAGTGGCTTTTTGAAAAAGCCACAGAAATGGGGGTGCATAGCATTGTACCCTTATTGTGTGAACGCACTATTCACGAGCGTTTTAAAACAGATAGAATGCATCATATCATTCAATCTGCCATGATACAAAGTCAACAAGCTTGGCTACCCAATTTATCACAACCTATTCCTTTCAAAGATTTCATCCATCGATACAATGCTACAGATAAATATATTGCGCATTGTGAACCTAGTAGCAAAGCATCTATCAAAACCTTACCCATAAGTAATGACCTATTGATGGCTATTGGACCTGAGGGAGATTTTACCATTAATGAAATCGAAATGGCCATGGATGCTCAATTTCAGCCCATTGGATTAGGGCCTACTAGATTAAGAACAGAAACCGCTGGATTATTTGCATTAAGTGTATTAAAAACATTTTAGCTTTGTTCATATGAGAATTGTAGAAGTCAATAACCCTAAATTAGATAAAGCTTTTTGTCAAGTCCATGCAGACCTAAACAAATTCAATCCTCAATATATTCGACCTTTAGACAACGAAGTATTACAAGTTTTCGATCCTGCAAAAAATAAATTATTTAAAGAAGGCAATGCAAAGCGCTGGTTGTTGCAATCCGATGAGGGTAAGTGGATTGGAAGAGTTGCCGCATTTTATTATGCTAAATACAAAAACAAAGGCACTCAATATCCAACAGGTTGCGTTGGTTTTTTTGATTGTATTAATCATCTAGATGCAGCAACATTACTACTTGACACTGCTAAAGCTTTGCTAATTGAAAATGGCATGGAAGCCATGGATGGCCCTGTAAATTTTGGCGATAGAGATAAATGGTGGGGCTTAATGATTGATGGCTTTGACCGAGAGCCCATGTATGGAATGTCTTTTAACCCTCCTTATTATCAGTCCTTATTGGAGGCATATGGTTTTAAGAATTATTATAACCAATATTATTATAAACTTAATGTATTTGACGAATTACCTCCAAGATTCAAAGAACGCTACGAAAAATTTAATGTAAAGCCTGATTATCAAGCTAGACATTTGAATAAAAAACATTTAGAAAAATATGCACAAGACTTTGTAACTATTTATAATGAAGCTTGGGCACAACATGGTGAAGCAAAAGCGATTACACTAGAGCAAATCATGAAACTATTTAAAACACTTAGTCCCATCATGGACGAAAGAGTGATTTGGTTTGCCTACTACAAAGAAGATCCTATTGCAATGTTTATTAATATTCCTGATGTAAATCAATATTTCAAACATTTTAACGGTCAATTAGGACTACTTCAAAAAATTCATTTACTCTGGATGAAATGGCGAAAAACAAATACAAGACTGACCGGTTTAGCATTTGGCGTAGTGCCTAAATATCAATCCTTAGGAGTGGATAGCTTCTTGATCTATTCCAGTGCTTTATTGTTATACAAAATCAAGTCTTATCATCAATACGAAATGGGCTGGGCTGCTGACTGGAATCCTAAAATGGTGAATATTTATAAAAGTTTGGGTGCACAACCTAGTAGACAGATGGTCACATATAGGTATATTTTCAATGAAAATCAACACCCTTTTGAGCGCCATCCAGAAATGGACTACAGTGCCAAATAATTAGTATATTGCGCGTCAAGTATGGAAAATTTTGTTGTTTCAGCTAGAAAATATAGGCCCCAAAACTTTAATACAGTGGTGGGACAAGCACATATTACCACTACCCTAAAGAATGCTATTCTTAACAACCATCTAGCACATGCTTTTTTATTTTGTGGTCCAAGAGGTGTGGGTAAAACAACCTGTGCTAGAATCTTAGCAAAGACCATCAACTGTACTCAAATCACCAAAGAAGGGGAAGCATGTAATACCTGCGATAGCTGTGTCTCTTTTGAGAAAGGTGCTAGCATGAATATCCACGAATTAGATGCTGCTAGCAATAACTCGGTTGACGATATTAGAGCTTTAGTAGAGCAAGTTAGATTTGCTCCTCAAGCAGGAAAATACAAAGTATATATTGTAGACGAGGTACACATGTTAAGTGCTAGTGCATTTAATGCATTCTTGAAGACCTTAGAAGAGCCGCCACCTTATGCTATTTTTATTTTAGCGACTACTGAAAAACATAAAATTCTTCCTACCATCTTAAGTCGATGTCAAATTTTTGATTTTAAAAGAATCACTAATAATGACACGGTAGTTCACTTGGAAGAAATTGTAGAAAAAGAACATATTAAAGCCGAAAAAAATGCACTTCAGTTAATCGCTCAAAAAAGCGAGGGTTGTATGCGCGACGCTTTAAGTATCTTAGATAAGATAGTAAGCTTCTCCAATGGCGCTTTAACTTATGCCAATACTTTGGAGCATTTGAATATTCTAGACGAAGCTTATTTCTTTAAATTATTAGATTACTTAACAGCACAGGATTTAACCAATGCGATGCTCTTATATGACGAAATCAATCAGAAGGGCTTTGAAGGAGATACTGTATTGTATGGATTTGCAGGATTTATTAGAAACTTATTAGTTTGTAAAGACAAGGCAAGCGCACACCTACTAGAATCAATTGAGGGATGGAGAGATCAATATGCTAATACAGCTCAAAAAGTGAATACTTCTTATTTAGTAAGCGCTTTGAATATTTTAAATGAATCTGAAATTCAATTTAAAATGGCTAGAAATAAAAGATTACATGTCGAACTAGCATTGATCAAGTTAAACTTTTTACAACAAGCATTATCATTGAGTATGGAAGATGGCCAACTAGTAAAAAAAAAACTAGTTGACGTACACTACCCTATTAGGACTAAGAAAATTGTCTCACTTAGCCATGTTGTTGTTACCAAGGAGGCCAAATTAGAAATTGACACTGCTGTTCATATTTCAGCAAAAAAAGGAACAGCAACTGAAGCAGTCCATCAAACGGTAGCCGAACCAGCACCAACGAAGGCTGCAAGACCTTCCACCCATCTTCCTGTAGATCAAAATGGTAACAAAAAGAACTTATTGGCTGCTTTACAAGAAAAATACGGAAGTCAATACCAGATTGAAGAAGTCCAAGAATCGAAATCATTAGATGCAGAAACCTTGCAAGCGGTTTGGAATGAATACACTGCTTATTTAGAAACCACTACCAAACATTCTTCTGCAGGCACTTTCAAATTAGCTGAATTACAAATTGAAGATCCAATACATTTTACCGTAACAGTACCAGCATTGGTGGCACAAAAATTTGTAGAGCAGGAAAGAATGAGTGTGATGGAAAAAATTTGGGATCGTTTTCAAAACAGAGCCATCCAATTTAGCATACTAGTAGCAGCTGGCGAAAAAGAAGATGTGCCTTTACATTTAAGATTGAATAGCAAACAAAAATTCGAAAGAATTGCGGAACAATATCCCTTGGTGAAGGAATTAAAAGATCGTTTAAATCTAGAAGTATACTTCTAGTTTAATTTCACTTTTTTATACCCATTCTTTTGTAAATACTGAAAAACTTTTTGACGGTGATCTCCTTGAATAATGATCTCTCCATCTTTAACAGAGCCTCCGGTACCGCAATGATTTTTTAAGGCTTTTCCTAAAATAGTCATGTCTTCCTCAGCGCCCACAAATCCATAAACAATAGTAACTGTTTTCCCAGCTCTATGTTTGGTTTCTAATATAACCCTCAATACTTGCTCTGCCGGAGACAAAGTACTTATATTTTCTTCCTCTATCTCAATTTTGAAATTTGGATCCGTGCTATACACCATGGGATTGGCTCCCCCCTTGTTTTTCTTACTCATGATATTTAACTTATTCTTACACTAAGAATTTCAACCCCTTTTTTAGAAACCTCTAACAATAAGGTAAGGCTATATTTATTTTGCGATGAAATTAATTTGCCTGTAACATAAATGGTATTCCCCAATTTACGCTCCGCTGTTTTTTCAAAACCGATAATACTCTGCTTATTAAAAAATGCCTGCAATTGTTCATTGGCAGCAGTGGCATTTAATTGTTTTTGATTGATTTGCTGTATAATATTCACTTCTACTTGTTCTCCCCAATAAGGCAAGAGATTATTAAAACTGGCTGTTTGTAAAATTTGTACAAGGTTTTCTGTATCATTTTGAGCAAAAAGACTACTAAATGAAAATAAAAAAGAAATTATCAGTAGGTATTTACGAAATAGCTGCATTTTATAGGTATTATAAGGGCTTAAAGTTTGAAATGTGCTTACTCTTTTGGACCTTTGAGGTACAAATTAAAGATTTTATGTCGAAAAAAGTAATATTAGTCATCATGGATGGATGGGGCTTGGGTCAGGTTTCAAAAGCAGATGCCATTCAAAATGCAAGAGTTCCTTTTGTAACTAGTCTATATAATCAATATCCTCATAGTACTTTGATTACCTGTGGGGAGCAAGTAGGTTTACCAGATGGTCAAATGGGTAATAGCGAAGTAGGCCACTTGAATTTAGGAGCAGGAAGAATTGTATACCAAGAATTGCAAAGAATTAATGTAGCCATTAGAGAGGGTGAATTAGCATCTAACCCTACTTTACTAGCTTCTATTCAATATGCAAAGGAAAATAATAAGCCATTACATTTGTTAGGCTTAGTGAGCGATGGTGGCGTTCATGCACATACGAGTCACTTAAAAGCAATCTGTGCAATTTGTAAGGCAGAGGGTTTAGAAAAAGTATTTATTCACGCTTTTACAGATGGAAGAGACACAGATCCTAAAAGTGGATTAGTCTATGTTAAAGATGTAGAGAAAGCATTAGCTGGTTCTGTTGGTAAAATTGCTACCGTGAGTGGAAGATATTATGCAATGGATAGAGATAAGCGTTGGGAAAGAGTTCAATTAGCATATGATGCTTTAGTGAAAGGCATTGGAGAAACTGCTACTAGTGCTACAACGGCTATTGAGTCTAACTATGCAAAAAATACTACTGACGAATTTATCAAACCTACTGTTATTGTAGACAACGGATCTCCTATTGCCATTATACAAGAAGGAGATGCAGTATTATGTTTCAATTTTAGAACAGACCGTTGTAGAGAAATTACAGAAGTATTAACTCAAAAAGATTTTGAAGAGTTTAATATGAAGAAGCTTTCTTTACACTATACCACCATCACCAAATATGACGAGACATTCCAAAATGTACATGTGATTTTTGAAAACGATAATTTAGTGAATACCTTAGGGGAGGTTTTAGCGGCAAATCATAAGAAGCAAATTAGAATCGCAGAGACAGAAAAATATCCGCACGTTACATTCTTTTTCAGCGGTGGTAGAGAAGTTCCTTTCGAAGGCGAATCAAGAATCATGGCCGCTTCTCCAAAAGTAGCTACCTATGATTTACAACCTGAAATGAGTGCAGCAGAATTAACGGAGAAATTATTGCCAGAAATTAATGCAAGTACTGCAGACTTTATATGCTTGAATTATGCCAACGCAGATATGGTAGGTCAT
>CANHUW010000063.1 GCA_947463975.1 Bacteroidota bacterium | reverse complement strand
TTACTTCATTGATTTGTATGGAAGCTTGTCTTAATTGTTGCCTACCTTCTTTGTCTAAACTAAAATAATTGTCAGACAGTTGCTTAAAAAAAGTCTCGTTTGCTGGGTCGGCAATCATATAAAAATGTGCTTTTTTGACGTCTCCTTGTAAAAGGTTTTCAATAAAATTTCTGCCGCCTTCCAATGGATCAATTGCTTTTTCAAAAGTTTCATTTGTTTGACAACTCAACAAAAAAGAGGCAATAATAAAAAATAAAGGTATTTTCTTAAACATCACCAAAGTTACATCTTTAGGTAGTAAATTTGAGCTTTAAAGTACTTGTTATGAAATATCTTTTAAATGTTTTAGTGTTATTGGTGGGCTTGCATAGTTATGCTCAACAAAACCACCCCGCCTTCATGAATCAAGGCAATATATATGAAGTCAATATTCGTCAATATACCAAGGAAGGCACTTTTAAAGCTTTCGCAAAACATTTACCAAGATTACAAAAAATGGGGGTGCAAACTTTGTGGTTTATGCCCATTCAGCCAATATCAAAAGTAGATAGAAAGGGTAGTCTAGGTTCTTATTATTCTGTTGCGAGCTACACGGAGGTAAATAAAGAATTTGGCACTTTGGCTGATTTTAATAAAGTGGTGGATCAAGCACATCAATTAGGTATGAAAGTTTTGATTGATTATGTGCCCAACCATTCAGGTGCAGACCATCCATGGTTAACAACACATCCAGATTTTCATGAGAGAGATGCCAATGGCAAAGCTATTTACACAGCAGATTGGTCTGACACAAGAGAGTTAAATTTTAACAACCTAGTGATGCAAGATAGTATGATCAATACCATGAAGTATTGGTTGAAAGCAACCAATATTGATGGCTTTAGAATTGATGTAGCTTGGGGAGTTCCTAATAGCTTTTGGAATAAATGCATTCCTGCTTTAAAGCAAGTTAGAAATCTATATTTTTTAGCAGAAGCGGATGATCCAAAATTACACGAAACTGGTTTCGATGCAACCTATAGTTGGCAAGAGTTTCATACTTTAAATGACATAGCTGCTGGTAAAAAAACCATCCTTTCATTGGATACTATTTTAAATAAGATTGAAACAGATTTTATGAAAGGCGCTCAAAGATTATACTTTACTAGCAATCATGACGAGAACTCATGGAACAAAGCAGATTATGCGACGATGCCTGGCGCAATTCATGCGCCCTTTGCAGTGTTTACTCAAACCTACAATAGAACCATGCCATTGATTTATAGTGGTCAAGAAGAACCTGTATTGAGACCTATTGCATTTTTCGAAAAAGATCCTATGGAATTTGCTAAATATCAAAGAGCTTCTTTTTATGGCACGCTTTTACAATTAAGAAAAAAGAATGCTGCTTTTTCGGATAATGCCCATTTCAAGAGATTATCCGTAGATCATCCTGCTCAAGTGATGGCTTATGAGAGAACCAATGGAAAGGATAAAGTAGTGGTAGTTTTAAATTTATCCGCAAATGCGCATGAAGTAATATTAAATGGTACAATCTTAAATGAAGGATATCAAGAAGTGTTTACGAACGAACATACAAAAGATATTCATCAACTTCAGTTGCCAGCATGGGGCTATAAAGTATTTGTAAAAAAGAGCGCAAAAAAATAATTCAACATGACAAAGCAATTTTTAGTTGATCAGATAAGGGCAAAACATTCTTACTTATGTGTTGGATTAGACACTGATATAGAAAAATTGCCGGCGCATCTTCCTAAAAATAAACAAGGGGTCATTGCTTTTAATAAAGCCATTATAGATGCCACTGCGCCTTTCTGTGTGAGTTATAAAATGAATACTGCTTTTTATGAGTCACAAGGCATAGCTGGATGGGAAGCGATGGAAGCAACACTAGCGCATATTCCGTCAACACATTTCACCATTGCTGATGCAAAGAGAGGTGATATTGGCAATACCTCTGCACAATATGCTAAAACATTTTTTGAAGTATTACCCTTTGATGCGATAACGGTTGCCCCATATATGGGAAAAGACAGTATCGATCCATTTTTAGCCTACACCAATAAATTTACCATCGTATTGGGATTAACATCCAATGCTGGTAGTGCCAATTTTGAGCAACAAAAATTAAGCACTGGGCAATTTTTATATGAATCTGTTTTAGAGCAAGTGTCTAGTTGGTCAACTGCCGAACAATTAATGTTTGTGGTAGGTGCAACAAAGGCAGAAGACTTAGCTACAATTAGAAAGATTATCCCCAATCATTTCTTATTAGTTCCAGGTGTGGGTGCACAGGGCGGAAGCTTAGAAGATGTTACCCATTTTGGAAAGAATAATGATATTGGTTTATTAGTGAACGCAAGTCGTGCAATTATTTTTGCGAGTAGTCAAGAAAACTATGCAGAAGAAGCGCAGAAACAAGCAGCACAATATGCATCAGAGATGAAAGCTCTTTTAGTATAAACTTTATGTAAAGACTTCCTAGCTTGGGATCTTGATGGTTTCTCCTTCAGTTTTCGCAATAACAATAGTAGCTACACTATTGCCTATAATATTCGTAATGGCTCTTGCCTCACTCATAAACTTATCTATCCCTAATAAAAAAGCCAATCCTTCAATCGGTATTTTTTGTAAAGTTGCTAAGGTACTCGCAAGTACTATAAATCCACTACCTGTAACACCCGCTGCACCTTTAGAAGTTAACATCAGAATTAAAATGATGGTCACCATTTCTGTAATACTTAAGGGCACATTATACAATTGTGCAATAAAAATCACCGCCATGGATAGGTAAATAGAAGTGCCGTCCAAATTAAAAGAATAACCAGTAGGAACTACCAATCCCACTACAGATTTTGAACAACCTACATGTTCCAATTTATTCATTAATGAGGGCATTGCAGGTTCAGAAGATGAAGTGCCAAATACAATTAATAGTTCTTCTTTAATGTGTTTGATTAATCCCCAAATTGATAATTGATAGTATTTTAAAATGCCTCCAAGAATGACAAAAATGAATAGCGCCATGGTGATATACATAGTGCCCATTAATTTGCCCAATGGAATCAATGTATGTAATCCGTATTTTCCAATAGCATATGACATCCCCCCCAAGGCACCCAATGGAGCTAAGTACATGACCCACTTCAATGCAATAAAAACATAGTGTGTCATCTGGCCTAACCACTGTATATAGGTTTCTTTCTTTTGTAGAAAATTTAAGGCAAAGCCAACTAAGATGGCTAAAATCAAAATTTGCAAATTGGTATTATCTTTTATAATGGCCCACAAATCAAAAGAAGTAGACCTAGTGTATTTAGAAGGATCCTGCATTTGTAAACCATCCTTATTAATTTTCCCAGGTTGGACAATCAATGCCACAAATACACCAATGGCTAGAGAGAGGGTGCTTACTATTTCAAAATATATTAAAGCACTGAAACCAATTCTACCCACTTTTTTTAAACTCCCCATGCTAGCAATGCCTAAGGAAACGGTCAAGAATATAATGGGGTAGGTAAAAAGTTTAATGATATTGATAAATCCCTTGGCCAAGGGTTCTAATTGAATAGCTTGTTTAGGTGCAAAGATCCCAAGTAAAACCCCCGCAAGAATTGCCAATAATACATAAAAGCTCAAATGAGATACAATCTTCTTCATAGTTTAAAATAGACAATTTTTACGAGAAATTACTAACTCAAGTTAGTTTGACTTAGATTTGTGCAAGAATTCTACATTTTAAATTTTAAACCATGGCAGTAAGAGCAGACTTGTTTGAATCACCTGATCATTATCAGTTAGATGAATTGTTCAGTGAAGAGCATTTGATGGTTAGAAGTGCAGTGAGAGATTATGTAAAAAAAGAAATTTCACCCATCATTGAAGACTATGCACAAAGAGCAGAATTTCCTATTCAAATTGTCAAGCAATTAGGAGACCTTGGTGTTTTTGGTCCAACTGTTCCATCAGCGTATGGAGGTGGTGGATTAGACTATATTAGTTATGGTTTAATGATGCAAGAATTGGAAAGAGGAGATAGTGGTGTAAGAAGTACTGCAAGTGTGCAAGGTTCTTTAGTGATGTTCCCAATTTATGCTTATGGTAATGAAGCACAAAAAATGAAATACTTACCAAAGTTGGCTTCAGGTGAATGGTTAGGTTGTTTTGGATTAACTGAACCGGATCATGGATCTAATCCATCTGGTATGCTTACTAATATAAAAGATGCTGGAGATCATGTTATTTTAAATGGTGCAAAAATGTGGATCAGTAATGCACCTTTTGCAGATGTAGCAGTGGTATGGGCTAAGAATGAAGAGGGTAAGATTGTTGGATTAATTGTTGAGCGAGGAATGGAAGGATTCACTACGCCAACAACACATGGAAAATGGAGTTTAAGAGCGAGTGCAACGGGTGAGTTGGTGTTTGACAATGTAAAAGTACCTAAGGAAAATATTTTACCCAACGTAATTGGATTAAAAGGGCCATTGGGTTGTTTGAGTAAAGCAAGATATGGTATTGCTTGGGGTGCATTGGGAGCAGCGATGGATTGTTATGACACTGCGTTAAGGTATAGTAAAGAAAGAATACAGTTTGATAAACCCATTGGGGCTTTTCAATTACAACAAAAGAAATTAGCCGAAATGGTAACTGAAATTACCAAAGCACAATTAATGGTTTGGCGTTTGGGCGTTTTGATGAATGAGGGAAGAGCCACTCCAGCTCAAATTAGCATGGCCAAAAGAAATAGTTGCGAAATTGCTACCAATATTGCTAGAGCAGCAAGACAAATGTTAGGAGGAATGGGGATCACAGGCGAATATTCAGTGATGAGACACATGATGAATTTAGAAAGTGTGATTACTTACGAGGGAACACATGATATTCATTTGTTGATTACAGGAATGGAGATAACAGGATTGAATGCATTTAAATAAGTTGAAAATTTGACTCTAGCTATGGCAGCAGAAAAGATATTTTTAGTGGGTATGATGGGTTCTGGAAAGTCATATTGGACAAAAAAAATGGCTAAATGGATTAAATCAGCTGGGTATGATTTAGATGATTTAATTGAGATGAACGAAGAGAAAACGATCTCGGAAATTTTTAGTGAAGATGGCGAAGAGCAGTTCAGAAAAACAGAAGCAAAGATTTTAAGATGGTTCAAAGAAAAGAAAAAATATGTATTGGCCACAGGTGGTGGAACCCCCTGTTTTCTAGATAATATGTCTTGGATGAAAAAAGAAGGTATAGTGATTTGGCTAGATGAATCTGTTGAAATTTTAGTCAAAAGATTGTTAGAAGGAAAAGAACACAGACCACTCATTGCAGATTTAAACGAGAAAGATTTAACAAAGTTTATACAGGACAAATTAGTAGAAAGACATTCTTTTTACAGTCAAGCAAATTATAGATTAAGTACAGATAAAATCACTGATGTTAAGCTAAAACAAATCATACAACAGCATGTATAAGTCTATTCAATTAAGAGGTATTGTATTCGCTGCAATAGCTGTTGTATTAGGTGCTTTTGGAGCCCATGCATTAAAAGCGGTTTTACCTTTAGATAGATTACAGGTTTTTGAAACAGGTGTTCGATATCAAATCATTCATTCCATCGCATTGATTGTTTTATCCTTAGCAATGATGAATGCCCAAAAACAGGGAAATGCAGACCTAACTATAAAGTGGATGCAAAGAGCAGCTTTGTCCATGACTATTGGGATTGTTTTATTTAGTGGGTCATTGTATTTAATTGCTACTAGTAGCATCATGCCAATTAGTTTGGGTGCTTGGATCGGTCCTATCACTCCCTTTGGAGGTTTGTTTTTTATAACCGGTTGGGCATGTTGGGGTATTGCGAGTTATCGTGGATAACTATACCTCCCTTTTTCCCTTTTTGCACATTGACTAAAAAAGCTTTTTAGAGAATTTGGGATAACTTATATTTGTTTATCATGGCAAATACGCTCAAAGCAAAGAAAGATACTAAACCCAATCAAGAGGCTTTAAATCCAGATAAAGAAACTGCAATCAATGTAACGGAAGTGGTAAAGGATGAAAGGACTTCCAAAATATTGGGAGCCTTATCGTTATTATTTACGCTTTTCTTATTTGTTGCATTTACATCATACATTTTTACTTGGCAGGATGATCAAGATATGGTTCAACTATGGCGTACTCATTTGTTTTCTATAAATGATGTCAAAGCCAATAACTTACTAGGTTACCTTGGCGCATTTGTGGCGTATCAAATAATGTTTAATGGTTTTGGTGTAGCTGCTTATTTGTTGTGTAGTTTCTTTTTTGTTTTAGGGGTTAATTTATTTTTTACCAAACCCATATTTAGTTTATGGCGAAACATTAGATATGTAATTATAGGTTTATTGGTTTTGAGTACCTGCTTTGCATTTGTCACTTCATCTGCTGCATTTTCTTGGGGTGGTGCTTTGGGAGAATACAGTAGTGCATGGATGATTAAATGGGTAGGAGGTTTTGGCACAGGGGCTATTTTATTGGTAGCAGGATTTAGTTTTATCATATGGAGATTTAATCCAAGTTTCAATGTGCCTAATTTTGATGGTTTATTGCCCAAAAAAGCAGAAGCGGAATTTATTAGTGAAGACACAGAAGAAGCAGTAAAACAAGAATGGGATTTAAATGCACCTGTTGAACCTGCAACAATGGGTAATACATTAAAGAATGATTCTAGCATCAGTGTCATCATGCCAGAGAACGATGAAATAGTAGAAGATCCTTTAGGCCCTAAATTATTTATTGATGAATTGACTTTGGAGAGTGAGGAGGAAAAAAAAACACTAGACTTTGATAGTGATGATGAAGAAGAAGACGCGAATGCGTCTAATGAGGAAGCCGAACCTGAAGATTTTGACGATGAATTATTAGAAGACCTTGATTTAGAAATAAAGGAATCCACTAAAGAAGCAGTAGTTGCAGGGGTAGGTTCTTTAGCAACCAAATACGATGCTACTCTAGATTTAAAAAATTACAAGTATCCCAATATTAATTTATTAGAAACGCATGGTTCTGAAAAAATTGTTCAAGATCCAGAAGAGCTGGAGATGTACAAGAACCAAATTATTGCTACACTAAAGAATTATGATATTGCTATTCAAAGAATTACTGCTACTGTTGGTCCAACCGTTACTTTGTATGAAATTGTACCTGCGCCAGGGGTGCGTATTAGTAGAATCAAAAATTTAGAAGACGATATCGCTTTAAGTTTAGCAGCATTGGGTATACGTATTATTGCACCTATTCCTGGGAAGGGTACCATTGGTATTGAAGTACCGAATATCCGAAAGTCAGTGGTGAGTATGAAGACTTTGTTAGCGAGCGAAAAATTCCAGACCAGTACATTCTCTTTACCTATTGCCATTGGAAAGAAAATTGATAACGAAAACTTTATCGTAGACTTAGCTAGCATGCCACATTTATTAATGGCAGGTGCTACAGGTCAGGGTAAATCTGTTGGATTGAATGCTATTTTAGTTTCTTTGTTGTATAAGAAACATCCATCTCAATTAAAGTTTGTGATGGTGGATCCTAAGAAAGTGGAATTAAGTTTATACCGTGTCATTGAAAAACATTTCTTAGCAAAACTTCCTGGAGAAGAAGATGCGATTATTACTGATACTAAAAAAGTAATTAATACACTGAATGCATTGTGTATTGAAATGGATAATCGATATGATTTATTAAAAGAAGCTGGTTGTAGAAATATTAAAGAGTACAATGATAAATTCACTGCCCGTAAATTAAATCCAGAAAAAGGCCATCAATATTTACCATTCATTGTATTGGTGGTAGATGAGTTTGCGGATTTAATTATGACTGCAGGTAAAGAAGTAGAGATGCCTATTGCGCGTTTGGCTCAATTAGCTCGTGCGGTGGGTATTCACTTAATCATTGCAACACAAAGACCATCTGTGAATATTATTACAGGTACCATTAAAGCCAATTTCCCTGCGCGTATTGCTTTTAAGGTTTCTAGCAAGGTGGATAGTAGAACCATTTTAGATGCAGGAGGTGCTGAGCAATTAATTGGTAAAGGAGATATGCTAGTGAGCTATAATGGTGAAATCACGCGTTTGCAATGTGCTTTTGTGGATACACCAGAAGTAGATAGGGTATGTAATTTTATTGCAGAACAAAAAGGGTATCCTCAAGCTTTCTTATTGCCTGAATACATTGATGAAAAAGACATGGATGCAGGAAGTGGATTTGATCCAAATGAAAGAGATGCTTTGTTTGAAGATGCAGCAAAATTGATTGTAAGTGCTCAAATGGGATCTACCTCACTCATTCAAAGAAGAATGAAATTAGGTTATAATAGAGCGGGCAGATTGATGGATCAATTAGAATCGGCTGGTATAGTAGGCCCAAGTCAAGGAAGTAAGCCAAGAGAAGTATTGTATAAAACAGATGCAGAATTGCACGACTTTTTACAAAATTTGTAGACTACATTAACTATTTTTGTATTCCAAAGCAATCA